>CAZSZG010000005.1:39905-45312 GCA_964610805.1 uncultured Oscillospiraceae bacterium | reverse complement strand
TCTTCAGATAATTGTGACATCGCTATCTGTCGATACACTTCATTATTCTGCAACAATTCTTGATGAGTTCCCATTCCTACCATATTTCCATCATCAAGCACAATAATTTTTTCTGCATTTTTTATTGTGTTAATCCTTTGTGCCACAATTATTACTGTTGCACCAGCTATTTTACTTTTCAATTCTTTTCTCAATGCAACATCTGTTTTGTAATCAAGTGCTGAAAAGCTATCATCAAAAACATAAATTTTAGGGTTCTTTGCAATAGCTCTTGCAATCGCAAGTCTTTGTCTTTGTCCTCCAGAAACATTGCTACCACCTTGCGAGATGCTACTCTCATACTTCTCCTCTTTTTCCTCAATGAAATCTGATGCTTGAGCAATTTCAGCAGCTGTTTTTATTTCCTCATCAGTTGCATTCTCATTACCAAACCTTAAATTTGATGCAATATCACCTGAAAACAAAATCCCCTTTTGTGGAACATATCCAATTTCATCTCTTAAGTCATGCTGTGAAACATCTCTTATATCTGTGCCATCTATCGTTATTCTTCCGTCTGTTACATCGAAAAATCTAGGCAAAAGCTGAACAAGTGTTGACTTTCCACTTCCAGTACTTCCTATTATAGCAGTTGTTTCACCCGAATTTGCTGTAAAGTTTATACCATATAAAACATCCTCTTCAGCCTTAGGATATCTAAAGCTTACATTCTCAAAGCGTACAACTCCCTTTCCATCAGAACTAAGAGCTATCGCATTTTCTTTATCCTTTATGACTGGCTCTGTAGTTAAAACCTCGTCAATACGATTAGCAGAAACTGCTGCACGTGGCAGTATAATTGAAATCATGGTTAACATTAAGAAAGATATAATTATTTGCATAGAATAGCTTATAAACGCCATCATATCGCCAACCTGCAATTGTCCGTTATTAACACCATCTGCTCCAACCCAAACAATCAATAAGGCTACACAGTTCATTATTAGCATCATCATTGGCATCATAAATGTCATAACTCTGTTCGTAAACAGTGTTACCCTTGTAAGGTCTGTGTTTGCTCCATCAAACCTTTTTTCCTCATGCTTTTGCCTACTGAATGCCCTTATAACTGGCAATCCTGTTAATATCTCACGGCTTACCAAATTTAGTCTATCTACAAGACTTTGCATCTTCTTGAATTTTGGTAATGCAATAACCATTAAGATTGAAATAACAAAAAGAATTACTAGTATTGCAAATCCTACAATCCATGCCATAGAAGTGTCAGTACTTAAAATCTTCATTACGCCACCAATTCCTAAAATTGGAGCATAAATTACCATTCTCAGAAGTATTACTAAAACCATTTGAATTTGCTGTATATCATTAGTACTTCTTGTAATCAGTGAGGCTGTTGAAAAGTTATCCATCTCTGAATTTGAAAAGGATACAACCTTTTTAAAGACTCCTTCTCTTAAATTGCATCCTACTTTAGCTGCAACCTTTGCGGCAATTAACCCTACTATTATACTTATAATCGTTCCCAATAGTGCTAATGCAAGCATTTTTGCACCTGTAGTATGTAAGTAGTTAGTTTGTTTTTTCTCCATATCAATGCCGATTTTTTCATACTCTGATTTAACATAGGCTATTGACATCTGAGATATAATTGAGTCCGACGCTTCACTATACTGTTGGGCAACTCTATCTCGAAGTGTAATTCCATCTAATGCTCCTGATTTTATAAAAGAAAATATATTTAACTGCTCGTCTTCATCAACTGAAACATCCATTTGCTCTGCTAACTCTGATAATGTCATGCCTTTTGTATCCATTTGATGTGAAAACATCGCTAGAGTGCTTTCATCATCAAGCATTGAAAATGTTAGAACGGCTAAAACTGGCTTTTCCAATACCTCACTCAAGCTATCATCACTTGATTCCAGTACATACAATGCATTATCCTCTATTGATTTATATTTCCCCTTATAATCCTTGTATTCAGAATCCGTAAGGCTTTCCTTATCAATCCTTTTATAAGCAGAATCCACCTGTGCTTTTTCATCACTAGTCATAAACAACTGTAGTTTTTGATACTCGCTTTCAGAAATAGCTTCTGGAACGCCCTCCTCAACACCTCCTTGCTGAATTCCAATATTTACAATATCAGAAGTGTAGCTTGGGAGTGATAAATCACACATTGCTTGAACTATTAAAAGTGCTATAATTAGAAGTACATATGCCCACGATTTCTTTAAAAACTTAATTATCTTCAGCAAAATTCCTTACCTCGTTTTCCATGATATTATATAATTTATATGACAGTCTGATTAGTGTTTCAGTTTCTTCTTTTCCCATAGCAATAAAAACCTTGTTCATATAATTATCCATCACCTTTTCAGCCTTATCAAACTTTTCTTGACCATCCTTTGTTAATATAACAAAAGTATTCCTACGATTATTCTTGTCAATAATTCTCTCAATATATCCCCTTTCTTCTAAAGATTTTAGTTTTTTTGATACAGCGGGAACTGATACCTTAAGCTCCTCTGCTAAATCTGATACATTAACTTGTGGAACATCTACATTGCTTTGTATACGATTAATCTCCTTAAACATATGAAAATCTGAATGATTTATTCCTTCTAATAAATAAATATTAAGCTTTTTAATTTTCCTCATTATATTAACTAACTGTTCCTTGTGATTTTCCTCTTTCATGATACCTCCATAACTAAATCTAATAAATTTGACGTTTAACCCGATTAACACTTAACCTAGTTAAGTGTAATTCTTTTTTTGCATTTTGTCAATACTTTATTAATAATTTACCTGTTATTTTAGTATAAATCTTTTCTAACAAAACAATAAAAAAACAAGGCAAAATGCATAACATCTTGCCTTATCTCTTTATTTAATCATATACAAGAGCTATTTCTCACTCTTGTTTCACCTATAATACAGCATATAAGTTTGTTTCCCATGCAGGAATATATTGTTGACGCCTTATATAAAGCTTGTAATCAGGGCGTAGCGAGTGAATAAGCAACGGTAACGAAAAAATATCCTCATTCCTGTGATACAAAGAAATCATAAGCTTTGGGGCATGATGTGCTATCGTGTGACACGCTCCCCAAATCGCTTCTAATTCGCAACCCTCAACATCCATCTTTATAAGCGTTGCTTTCTTTTCGCCCAACATATTATCAACTGAAACTGCTTGCATTTTTTTACCTAAGCTAGAAACAGCTGACTGGCGTCCTGCCCTAGTGGCAAATGGAATTTCAGTGTCAACGCACCACGCAACTGCATTTTTTGCAACAATTCTTTCCATACCCTCTGTTGTTTTCAATAACTTTTTAAAGTTTTTTTTATCTGGTTCAATTGCATATATTTCTGAATATGTATCCCCAGTCTGCACCATTAATTCCCTTATAGTGTCCCCATTATATGCACCTAAATCTATAAAAACCTCAGCTTTGCTAGGCTTAATAATGCTCTGATACACATCAGCTTTAGATGTTGTAATGCTAGATAAATATTTTATATCTCCGCTAATTTTGAAGTTTAAAACATTAGCAAAAACTTTTCTTGAATAATTATCTGCAAGCAAATAATATACCTTTTCCAATTCCTCTTTATGCTCAAGGCAATACTCATATGTAAACAAACCGTCACCGATAACAGGAACATCTGGTACATACATCTTATGCTTTGATGCAATTAATTCAATTTTTTCAATTAGGGATGGATAACCAGCTGCAAATGCAAGAACAATTACAAAATCCTTAACAGTTTCTTCAATTTCAGAGAGCTTATGTACTTTATATCCCTCAAATTCATGTCCCCTTACAAAATCATCACTTGCGAATATTCCAGCAAGTGGTATTCCATATTGCTTAAAAACAGACATAATTTTTAAAGCACCATTTCCCATTCCATAGATGAATATAGGTCGTTTTTCTTCCTTTATAGCATCCCAGCACGAACGGGTTTCAGTAATAAATGATAACATCATATTCCCCCTTTTCATTTATAAAAGGCACTATTACTATATGTCTACATCACTCCCCACAATCTCCATCACAATCACTGTCATTAAATGCACCCATCATATCTCTGCCTTGAATTCTAAACTTATTTCTCTGAACATTAATTTTTTCATCAAGCATTGCAGAAACCTTTCGTGGTTGCTTTACAGATTTTATAATCTTAATCGGTGTATCCGTATCTTTAACATATAAAACTATTGTACCACACCCAAACATCCTTTGACCAAGTGGAAGCTGAAGCTTTTTATCAGTCACCTTATAGAGGTCTAACTCATCCTCCTCTATATTCAAAAAACCTATACTTGTAATAAACTTGGTTTCCGTTATAAAAAACCTTGTAAATGATAACGGAAGCCCAAAAAGGGTTCTTTTCTTATCAGACCATACATAATCGATATCTTTCTTTGCCATGTTATTTTTCCCTCCTATCATGAATAAATACTATATATACTTTATATTTTATTATAATCTACATATATATTTTATCACACTCCATTATTCATGTCAATGCATATTTAATGTTGTGTCAGGAATATTGTCCAATTCACTTGAATAGAATATTTTAGCAAGAATAATATCAGTAAAGATGTGGAGGTACATATGGAATTAAAATTAAACAAAGAAATAGTTTCCGTTAAAGAGGCAATATTTGACGGTATGCAAGAGCAAAGTGTAGAGCTAGACTATATTCTTCCTGACTACTACCCTGAAATTTTTAAGCTTATAAAGTGTCAAATGTGTCCTAAAATCGTTTCATATTCAATAAACGGTGATAGGGTTACTTATGAACTTGCTGTTCAACTTAGGGTAATGTATTGCAGTGAGGAAAACTCTCTTTTACAATGCGTAAACCAAAAGCTAAACTATTCAAAAACAATTGAGCTTGGTAAAAGTTATGACAATCTCAGTGTGTTGCTTACTCCTAAGGTTGATTATGTGAATTGCCGTGTTGTTAATCAACGTAGACTTGATGTTCGAGGTGCAGTAACCATTAAGTCAAAAATTTTTGCAGAACAAAAACGTGAGGTTATTAGTGACGCATTTGGCTTGAACTCCCAACTTAAAAAGCAATGCGTTCCATATGCTTCTAATAAAATTACAGCTACAAAACAATTTGCTATCAATGAGGACATTGAACTCAATATGTCAAACGCACCTGTTTTAGGAATTATCCGAAGCGATGCAATTGTGATTGCTGGTGATAAAAAAATAATTGCTAACAAACTTGTTTCAAAGGGTGAAGCGATTATTAACATTCTTTATTCCTGTGAAAAAGATGGGCAAGGTTCTCTTGAGGCAATGCAATTCAATCTTCCATATAGCCAAATTATTGATTTAGACGGTATTAACGAAAGCTTTGATTGTATTATTAGTGC
>CAZSZG010000005.1:33947-39805 GCA_964610805.1 uncultured Oscillospiraceae bacterium | reverse complement strand
GTTTACGATGTTTGGGCAAATGTTTCTAACATAAATTCATTCATTAATGCAGATGAACAGAAAATAACTGTGTCGGGAATGATTAAATATTCAATTATGGCTAGAAATGAAAAATGTATGCCTATTATGCTTGAAAAAGATGAAGCATTTGAGTATATTTCTAACTTCAACGGCATTACAGACAATTCTATTCTTGAAGCAACGGTATGCGTTATCTCTTGTTCATACAATCTTTCATCTGGCAATAGCGTTGCAGTTAAGGCAGATTTAAAAATTCATGGTAACCTTTTTTCCTCTTCCGTGATGGATATTATTACAGATTTAAGCATTGATGATACCGTTAAAAAGCAACGTGATGGCGACTATGCTGTTAAGCTTTATTATGGCATCGAAGATGAGGACATCTGGGAAATTGCAAAAAAATACAGCTCATCATTATCCGCAATAATGGACGAGAATGAGTTGACAAATGAAAAACTCACTCAAAATGGAATGATTATTATACCAATACTTAGTTAAGATAATCCTTATGGATTTTAAATGGAGGTTTCAAGATGACGAAAGATATTTATTGCGATATTGCACAGCGTACGGACGGCGATATTTATATTGGTATTGTCGGTCCTGTTCGAACTGGTAAATCCACATTCATCAAACGTTTTATGGAAACACTTGTAATACCTAATATACATAGCGAATTCAAGCGTGAACGTGCTATTGATGAATTGCCACAATCTGCCGCTGGCAAGACTATTATGACAACTGAACCTAAGTTCATACCTGAAGAAGCTGTTGAGATTAATCTGGATAACTCTGCACGATTGAATGTACGCATGATTGATTGCGTTGGATATATTGTTCCTAGTTCTTTGGGTTATATCGAAAATGAGATGCCTAGAATGGTTCAAACTCCTTGGTTTGATGAGGAAGTGCCGTTTAATATGGCAGCTGAAATCGGTACTCAAAAGGTTATTTCTGAGCATTCTACAATTGGACTTGTAATCACTACCGACGGCAGCATCTCTGATATTCCCCGTGAAGAATATGCTGAAAGTGAAGAACGTGTTATAAAAGAATTACAGGAAATTAATAAGCCTTTTATTGTGCTTGTTAACTCTGTTAATCCTAACTCCATAGAAACTCAAAGTCTATGCGAATCTTTGACGGAGAAATATAACGCAATTGTTCTGCCTATTAATTGCCTTACATTAAATGAAAATGATATTAAAAATATTATCACTCAGATTTTGTTCGCTTTCCCTGTAAAAGAAATTAATATCAATATGGCTAAATGGATTACTGGGCTTGATAAAAACCACTGGCTAAAGGAAGATATTTTTTCTGCAATCCGTCATGCTGCTAGCACTGTATCTAATGTTCGTGATTCAGAGAATGTTGCAAAAGGAATTATGGTTTGTGACAATGTAATTGAGTCAAGAATTACAGATATTGATTTAGGTAAGGGCAGTGTCACTATTAATGTTGAACTTGAGGGCTGTCTGTTCTATAAAATTTTAGGTGAAACAACAGGACTTGAAATAACCAACGAAAGTGACTTAATGCCAATTTTGCTTAATCTGAACAGGATTAAAAAAGATTATGAGAAAATAAAAACTGCTTTAGAAGAAGTCGAAGCAACAGGATATGGAATTGTTATGCCTAGTATGGATGAACTTAGCCTCGAAGAGCCAGAAATTATTAAGCAAGGTGGTAAATATGGTGTTAGGTTAAAGGCATCTGCACCATCAATTCATCTTATGAAAGCATCTATCAATACAACTGTAAGTCCAATTGTGGGAACTGAAAAGCAAAGTGAAGAGCTAATTATGTACCTACTTCAAGAATTTGAGGAAAATCCTAAAAAAATATGGGAATCAAATATTTTTGGAAAGTCCCTTCATGAACTTGTTAACGAGGGATTACACAATAAGCTTTACCGTATGCCGATTGAGGCAAGGCTAAAGCTTCAAGAAACACTTGAAAGAGTTATAAACGAGGGCTGTAATGGTTTAATATGTTTTATTCTATAACTCAAACGCTAATTTATTTTTGATTTCCCAATTTCGCTCTCCATCTTTATGTTCTATATAACATTAAATCTGTACTAAAACTCTTGTTTAATATAACCCTGTATGTGATGAATAAAAGGTTAGTTTAAAAAAGCCTCTAAGTAACGTTTATACGTTATCTAAGGGCTTTTTCCTGTATACATAAAAAAAATAAAATTTCGTCTGTTTTTGGACTTTAGAAAACAAATCGGAATATTGGACAAAAACAATGAATGTTTACACATATATTAATTTGAAGTTATATAGTATGTACTGTTTTTACCATCACTATTATTAATTAACCCTAATTGAACACCAAATAACTTGGTAATATATCCACTTTCATAAGCGTCATGAGGTGTTCCATAAAATACAAGCCTACCTTTTTCAAGTATTCCTATACAGTTGCTGATATTCATCGCTAATATTAAGTCGTGCAGAACTAAAACTATGGTTTTTCCACTTTGGTTTATATCTTTTATTATCCTAATTATATCTAATTGAGCTTTTATATCAAGATAAGTTGTCGGCTCGTCTAAAAACATAATATCAGCATTCTGTGCGATTATCATAGCAATATAAACTTTCTGCTTTTCACCACCTGATAATGATGTAAGGCGACGATTACGAAATTCATATATCCCACAAACTTGCATTGCTTTCTTAACGATTTCCATATCATCCTTGCTCATTATCCTTGAATACCCCAAATGAGGGTATCTGCCATGCTCAACAAAATCTGCGACCGATATCTCAGGCGTATTTCTTGATTGAGGCAAAACTGAAATTATCCTTGCAACCTCTTTTCGTGAATAGGTTTTAATATCCTTACCATTCAAGACTACCCTACCTCGATAATTCTCTATGATACCTGATGTGGCTTTAATCAAGGTTGTCTTCCCACTTCCATTTGTTCCAATAAGAGTATTTATTTTACCTGTTTCAAACTCAAGATTAATTTTGTCCAGTATTTCGTTTCCAGCATATGAAAAGGATAACTCCTCCAATTTAATCATAACTTCTTCTCCTTTTGAACAAGAAATATATGAAAAATGGTCCACCTAAGAAAGACATCACTATTCCTACTGGTATCTCATACAGGGCAAACATCACTCTGCATATCGTGTCGCATATAATTACAAAGCTACCTCCTAAAAGTGCTGAAATAGGGATTAACACTTTATTGTTATTGCCAACCAACATTCGACCCAAATGTGGAATAACTAACCCGATAAATCCTAGCAGTCCCGAAAAACTAACTGCTGCACCTGCTAAAATAGATGCAACTGCAATCAGCACTAATCTTATAACACCAACACGAACGTCTAAACTTTTGGCTGTTTCTCCACCCAAAAGTAGCAAATTCATTTCATAGCTTAATATCAATGCGACAATTAATCCTGCTAATATATAATAGCCTGCTGGGAAAAGGCTTTTTAATGTTATCCCTGAAAATCCACCGACCATAAAACTTTTTGAACCTATAATAGATTGTGGAAACATCGTAAGTAACAAATCCGTGCCTGCAGACAATATCCCACCTATTGCTATTCCAGCAAGAACTATAGTAATTCGCCTCCCATATATCCAATTCATTCCACGCAAGAAGTGGATGCACTCTTATATGATTACCCTTAGGAAAGTCCGTTTTAAACTGGTCCCATAGCTCAGGCTGTTGGTTTGTATAATCCCACTCATCATTTTTGTTTCTCTCCGAGAATACTCTTTCTTTTGAACGAGAACCCTCCTCATCACGTCTTACCCCAACGATAAGCCCATCAAATTTATATGTCTTTACAACCTGCTGAAGTCCCTCTGTTTTGAGTGATTTACAGCATACAAGCCTACCATGTTCAGGACCCATACCATTTGCAATTGCCTCTTTATTTGTATGAACAATCAGGTCAAGGTTAAGTTCCTTAGCGACCTTATCTCTATACTCAATCATTTCTGGTATTTTATATGTTGTATCTATATGAATAAAAGGGAACGGGCAATGCCCAAAGAACGCTTTTTTTGACAGCCATAATAAAACTGTCGAGTCCTTACCTATCGACCAAAGCATACCAAGTTTCCCTAGCTTCTTATACGCCTCCCTTAATATATAAATACTTTGTGCCTCAAGAATATCTAAACGATCCATGCTAATCCTCCTGTTAATATTTATTAGATTCTTTTTTGCTAACAATTATCTCCTCAATATCTCCATCATATTTCTTTATGAGCCAATTAATATGTGAGTCTTCTTCCTTTGCATACATAAGACTACCCATTCCACCGACGTCTGCACCAAGATAAAGTGCTATTGCATTTTTATTACACTCTTTAATACACGCACAACAGCCCCAACAATCCTTAGGATATTTTATGAATGCTTTTTTATTCTCATCATGCTTCAGTAGACCCCCAGGACAAACCTTCATACACTTACCACACCCAATGCAAAGGTTTTTATCAATTGCTATGCTCATATTTTTCACCACGCTTTACTAAATCTCTAAACACAATTTTTATCTCTCCTTTTTCAAGTATTGAATTAACATATCTTAGCCACTCATCACTTTTATCGGGATAGTCAAGGTTTTCAGCAAAGCAATGCCACCTTGTTTCCTGTCTAGCTTTAAGATGAGCTATAACGCTTTTGCATACGACAAGGCGTTCCTTTAACTCATAGATATGCATTAACTCCTGCATATTTTCTGCATTCAGCAAGCTACTTAATTCAATTATTTTATCTATTTTTGTATTAGCAAGAACAAGCTGTTTCTCATTAAATCCATAATTTGTTTTTATGCCTCCAGCATAATTATCCATTACTTTCTGCATTGCATCTTCAAGAAGTTCTGTTGAGTAAAGTGATGGCTTGTTGGCTAAAAATTTCTTTGCGTGATTAATATACTGTTCTGCCAGAAATGTATTCTCATTGATGGTATTTGCATTATTTTTCACAAAATTTATAGCAGAAACCCCTGCCAATTCCCCCTCAACCAATGCTCCTGTTACATATTTTTGTGGACATCCACCAGCGACATCACCAGCAGCATATAGACCCTTTATCGTTGTCGCTCTGTCGTTGTCAACCCAATAACCACTTGCTGTATGTCCACCTATTATATACGGCTCAGTACCCTCAATTTCAACATTTTCCTCACTCGGATTTCTACCACTTTCTATCCATTTAAGTGTCTGTGTCGGTGCCATATTAAGGTATGCCTTTTTCAAATCCTCATTTTGCTGTTCAGATATCCCTACTGTTTTAAGGTAGCAAGGACCTCTGCCGTCTAAGTTTTCCATGACTGTTCCGTACAGCCTTTCTGATGTTGTAGGTCCATATTTTGTTTCATAAACCTCTCCAAGAGAGTTTACTTGCTTTGCACCGACACCCTGTGCTAATGTGCCTGTGGGTGCTATGGTATCCTTGCATCGCAAAGCGATAAAACGCATCTCAAACGTTGTCATTTCAGCACCAGCCTTTATTCCCATAGCATAACCTGCACCAGTATTAAATGGAGGATACCACATCTTATGACGTGAAAACCCAGAATTATTAGGTTTATAAAGACCTGACGCTCCTCCTGTTGCACAAATCACTGATTTTGCATTTATCACATAAAATATTTCCTCATCAGTACTGAATCCCACTGCACCATAAACTTTATTATTCTCAGTAAGCAAATCAAATATATTAACCCGATTTAGAACAATTATATTTTTCTTTTTTCTAACCTCTTTTGCTAAAATAGGCTTTATATTCTCGCCATTGATTTTAATGTTTCTGTCGCCTCTAGCTACATAGTTACCATTTTCATC
>CAZSZG010000005.1:0-33847 GCA_964610805.1 uncultured Oscillospiraceae bacterium | reverse complement strand
CGCCATTGATTTTAATGTTTCTGTCGCCTCTAGCTACATAGTTACCATTTTCATCTTTTAGAATTGCAAGTCCCAAGCTTTCAAGCTTTTCAGTAACCCTATTAAGTCCTTGTGACATAGAAAGAAGCAAATCCTCTCTTACTATACCGTGTGCATCTCTTTTTGCATATTCAACATAGTCCTCAGGCTTTTTCCCGTTCACTATGTAGGCATTAAGAGCATTAACTCCTGCCGCAAGACAGCCACTTCGTTTTATATGTGCTTTTTCAGCAATTATTACATTCGAGTCCGAATTTTCAGCAATTGTAATCCCAGCATAACAGCCTGCCGTTCCTCCCCCTATTATCAGTATATCAGTTGTTAACTTTTTAATTTTCATCTATATTATACCCCCATAGCGATTTCCCCAGCGTAGCACGCTGAACAACAATTTCAGACTTACCATAACCGTTAATTTTAAGTTATTTCACGAACTGCAAGCTTGCCTAGTTCAGCTTACCTGTGTAGCAAACTAAACAACAGTATTCATTAAAAACATTGACTAGATATATACTGGATTTTCATCAATCATCGCTTTATTTTCCACAAGAACAATATCCTCGCCATTCAAGGCATATAACCTATAAATCAAAACATAAACTTCCTCACCAATGCTGACTTCCTTGTTTTCCAAAGAACGCATTGCTGTCACAAGGGTATCCTTTTCCACTATTCTTACTTTTAATTCTGTATAGCTACCTCTGAATGAAATCTCCTCAACAACACCCTTTTCAGATGCACTTCCATGAAGTTGAGGCTCACCCTCTTTTGAAATGCTTATAAACTCAGGGCGAACAATGGCTTTATACTCCTTATTGGTAACATCAAACCCCTTGAATCTTTTATAGTTTTCAATTACCACTGATTGCCCTATAAATTGAGCAACAAACGGCGTTGTAGGGTTTTTATATATTTGCAAAGGAGAGCCTTGTTGTTCTATTCTACCAGCATTTGTAATTAATATTTCATGAGCCACCTCAATGGCTTCGTCTTGGTCATGTGTTACAAATATACTGGTAATGCCAAGCTTATCAATCATACGTCTAAGCCAGCTTCTTAACTCCTGTCTAACTTTTGCATCAATTGCCGCAAACGGTTCATCAAGCAACAACAGATGAGGATTTGGTGCTAAAGCTCTTGCAAAAGCAACACGCTGTCTTTGCCCGCCTGAGAGCTGATTCGGATACCGTTTTTCAAGCCCACTCAAACCAATAAGCTCAATAAGTTCACTTACTCGTTTTTTTATATTGATTTTGCTTTCCTTTTGCACTTCTAATCCAAATGCAATATTATCGAATACAGTCATGTATCTAAATAGTGCATAATTTTGGAACACAAAACCTATCCCTCTTTTTCCTGCTGGAATATCATTCACTCTCTGACCATCAATAAAAATATCTCCACAATCAGGTGTTTCAAGTCCCGCAATCATCCTCAGAATTGTAGTTTTTCCACTCCCACTTGGACCTAGCAGACCGATAAGCTTCCCTTTCTCAATTCCAAAACATACATCATCTGCTGCTTTAAAGTTACCAAATGTCTTATTTATATTTTTTAGTTCAACATACATTGCCTGCTACTCCTTTTTCCCTTTATATTCGACTATATTTTTTATAATCAACACCACGACAGCCATTATCACAAGTATTGAGGACACTGCAAACGCCTGTGTATATTTATACTCGTTATAAAGAATTTCAACATGGAGTGGGAGTGTATTTGTTTTCCCTCTCAAATGCCCCGATATTACTGATACAGCACCAAATTCCCCCATTGCTCTTGCAGCACAAAGAATTACACCATAAAGCAATGCCCACCTCACATGAGGCAAGGTTACTTTTCTGAAAATTCTTAACCCTCCAGCACCCATAAGTGCCGCTGCCTCCTCCTCTGTATTGCCTTGTGCAGTTAGTACAGGGATTATCTCTCTTGATATAAATGGAAATGTCACAAAAACTGTTGCAAGTATTATTCCTGGAGTTGCAAACACTATTTTAATATTGTGGCTCATTAGGAAATCATATGTCCACCCAATTCTTCCAAAGGTAAGTACTAATACCAAGCCCGCAATTACAGGTGATACTGAAAAAGGTATGTCAATCATAGTTAACAGTAGCTTTTTGCCTTTAAAATTAAATTTAGTGATTGACCATGCTGCAAAAAGTCCAAATATCATATTTATTGCTACAGAAATAACTGTTGCAGTAATCGTCAGTTGCATCGCCTTAATCGTATATTTATCCAGAACTGCATCCTTAAATACCTCGACACCGTTTCTGAAAGCCTCTGATATCAGCAAAACAAGTGGAACTATAAGAAATATCGTCAAAAATAGAACTGTTGTTGCTATTAGTATAAATTTAACCTTCTTTGAACCTTGTTGTTTTCTTTTTTTCTCCATAAAATCTACCCCTGTGCTCTTTTACTTGCTATAAACTGAACTGTATTAATTAAAAGTAATATTGTGAATGAAGTGATAAGCATCACTAATGCTATGGCTGTTGCACCATTATAGTCAAACTGCTGAAGTTTGCCCATGATAAGAAGTGGGATTACCTCAGTTTTATATGGAGTATTTCCAGCTATAAACACAACACTTCCGTATTCGCCAAGTGCTCTTGCAAAGGAAAGCCCAAATCCTGTAAGTAACGCTGGTAGTATTTCAGGAAATATAACCTTAAAGAATATTCTTGTCCTTCCTGAACCAAGCATTTCTGCTGCCTCCTCATACTGATAATCTAACCCCTCAAGCACTGGCTGTACTGTTCTTACTACAAATGGGATTCCAATAAAAATCATAGCTATAATGATTCCAAGCCTTGTGTATGAAACTTCTATGCCAAGCTTCAGTAAAACTCTGCCAAGCCAACCCTCAGTTGAATAAATTGACGTTAGGGCAATCCCAGCAACGGCTGTCGGTAATGCAAAAGGCAATTCGATAATGCCATCCACTATTCTTTTAAAAGGAAAATCATACCTCACCAAAACCCATGCAATAATAATTCCAAAAAAAGCATTAACTGTTGCTGCAATAAATGCTGACATAAAGCTTACTCCATATCCAGCAAGCACCTTTTTTGCTGTTACAACTTCGATAAAATCCTTGAATCTAAATTGGATGCATTAATTACAATTGACGCCATTGGTATAAGCACGATGACACTTAAAAATGTCAGGGTTATACCCATTGATAAGCCGAAACCTGGAATTACATTCTTACGCCGTTTCTTCATCATTCCCTCCGATTATTCATCATATATTTCATCAAAAACTCCACCATCTGCAAAGTGCGTAGTCTGTGTATTATTCCAACCTCCGAAAAGCTCGTCATCAATTGTTATCAACTCAACATTCAAATCAAAGGTATCAGCATATTTGGAAAGTATATCTTGATTCGTTGGGCGATAATAATTATCTGCCGCAATTGTCTGCCCTACATCTGTGTAAAGATACTCAAGATAAGCCTTTGCAACCTCTGCAGTACCTTTTCTGTCTGCAACCTCATCAATAATTGCTACTGGAGGCTCTGCAAGCATACTGATACTTGGAGTAACTATCTCGTATTCACCTGGATATTCATCTAAAGCCAAATATGCTTCATTCTCCCACGCAAGCAAAACATCTCCCTGTTTATTCTCCACAAATGTCGTTGTTGAGCCTCTTGCACCAGAATCAAGCACAAGCACATTGGCAAATAGGTCGCCGATAAACCCTTTTACCTTAACCTCATCGCCATCATAAAGCTTATCTGCGTATGCCCATGCTGCCAAGTAATTCCACCTTGCACCACCAGAAGTCTTAGGGTTAGGCGTTATAACTCCCACTCCATCCTTTACAATATCATCCCAATCCTGTATATCCTTAGGATTACCCTTTCTCACAAGGAAAACAATTGTTGAGGTATAAGGAGCACTGTTATGTTTAAATTCATCCTGCCACCCTGCCTTAATCATCCCTTTATTTTCAATCGCTGTAATATCATAAGCAAGTGCAAGTGTTACTACATCTGCCTCATTTCCCTCAATTACAGAACGTGCCTGAGAGCCAGAACCACCATGCGACTGGGTTATTTCAACCTCTTGCCCCGTTTCTTCCTTCCAATGCTTAGCAAACTCACCATTGAACTCTTCATATAACTCCCTTGTCGGATCATATGAAACATTCGTTATTTCTATTTTTGTAGTAGTCCCATTTCCTGCTGTTTCCTTGCAGGCAGTTAATGATGCTCCTGTAGCAGTCAAAACAACTGCTGATAATATCGCTGTAAATCTTATTCTTTTCATTAAAAACACCCTTTCATTTTATATTTATACTGCTCTTCTCATATATAAAAGTTTGTTTCTACATCGTATTCTATTTAGCAGGTTAGCAAAATCTACAACATTCAAATTACTTGCTGAATACATCAAACCACCCTCCCTACATTTCCTATATGTATAATATGATATAAAAGCATTTTTGTCAATATGTTTTCTATTTTTATTTTTATCTAAGTCAAACCATACAAAACTCTTCTCAATTAATACAACTATTTTAGAAAAATACACAATATAAGGTTGTATCAATTTTAAACAAGCAAAACTAATCTCTTACAAGTTAAAGCAAAATCTGTTTTTTGTAATAAAAAATGGAGATATAAAACACCTTAAAACGCTTTATATCTGCACTTTAAAATTATTATAATTATGATTAAACATACCATTACTTCATCAAATTCTGGCTATTTTTTTAAAAATAACTAACTCCATCAAATTCTCAACGTCCTCACAAGCATCGCAACATTTTTCTACCTGTCAAATGTTTCAAACCAAACCATAATCTCCATTAGTCCTTGCGGGTAGTATGTAGATTCTAAACAGCAGTTATGTTCTAAATATGTATTTTATGGCACAATAGAGTAAAATAGGTGTAGTCTGATATTATACTATATAACAATGTCGAAGAGGCAGAACTTGTTGAAGTGGGAGTTATATACAAAATAAGGGCAAATAACGATGGCTTTAGCTTGCAACAAATCATAATACAGGTGATATTTCGGCTTATACTTTTGAAAAACGAAAAGATGTAGTGTTCAAAGAGTTCAAAAAAAAATTGGATTCCCTTGGAATTACTACGTTTTATACTGATGACTGGGCAGTTATTAGTATAGTTTAGAAACGGTTAATCATCAAATTTGTAAACTAAATTCTTGAACTATTGAAAAAAATCTTAAACTTAAAACTGAATAAATAAATTCTACCATCCATCTCCTTTTTGTTGAGTTGGGCGGTAGCTTTAATTAGTGTCAAGGTGGGGGGGATTTGACGGTTATATTTGAAACCACTAAATATTTCATTGCTTAGACAAAATAAAAATGCCTGACTTATAAAAGTCAGGCATTTTACTCTTTGATATTAGTTTTATTTTCGTGGACCTAAATCAGCTTGAGTAATCTTGAAAACTAAGTAGTTAGCTATTTTCATATTATCAGACATATTTAGTAATTCATCGTATACACAGTTAGCATTTTCTCTTGCTGTAGGCGATAGTACAACTGCACCTACAAAGTGCTTATTAAATTGGATTATGTCATTAAGTCTAACTTCACCATCAAGGTCAACGTCACCGTAAAGAACTTTGTCCTTATCTATTCCAGGTGTTGTTACTGGAGGTGTCGTTGTAGTTGTTTCTGTAGTTGTAACTGGTGTTTCTGTTGTTGTTACTGTTGTAACAGTCGTTACAGGTGTTGTTTCTGTTGTTGTAGCTGGTGCTTCTGTCGTTGTTACTGGTGTTTCTGTCGTTGTTACCGTTGTTACTTCTGGAGTTGTGATTACTGGTGTTGTAGTCGTTACCGTTGTCACCTCAGGAGAAGTTTCTACAGTAGCTGTAACCGATTTAACTGTCACTAGCTGTTGGTCACTCCACCACATACCAAATACAAAGTTCCCATCATATGCTATATAATCTCCCAATTCAGAATCTATATCTAATGTGATTGTACCTGAATTTGAATTAATCGACTGGTTAAAGTTATCAGACTGGAACCAATTTTTATCAGTTTCTTTTGAATAGCCATCAGTAACAGAGAATCCATATCCACCTGTGTAATTACCAATATTTCCAGATGCCTCAAGCTCTACATCTATTGATTTAATTTTATCTCTAGGGCCTATCAAATCTTTTATCTTTATTTCAACAGTTTTTGAACCTTCAAGATCCCTATTCATCTGTTTATTAACTATAAGCTTATTACTGCCTTCACCAGTTGTTACTGGTGTTGTTGTTGTGTTAGATGTTGATGTTGTAGTTGTTGTTACCGTTGTTGTAGGTGTTGTTACCGTTGTTGTAGGTGTTGTAACAGGATTTACAACCGTTGATTTAACTCCAACAATATTTGAATCAACCTTTTGCCCTGAACCGTATTTTAAATATAATCCTGCACAAGCACCAACAAATGCAGCATTATAATCGATAGCTACTTCGTTACCAATATAGTTTTTTGTAACATCGTTATGTGAACCACCTGCATCTTCTGGTCCACTCGCTAACGCTCCTACTAGAACATATTTATGTGGGCTAGTGTCCTGCGCATCAAAAAAACCTGATGATGCTCTATGATGAGGATATTTTACTGAATATTGATTATATCCAACAATGTAACACTTATTTTGATTATTATTTCCCATGATAAATTCCATCTGTCCCTTTGCCCAACTTGAATATGTATTGGAATTATTGTGCTTATCATAAACTAGTCCAACTAGCTGTAATGCTGTGTTGTATCTTGCAGAACCCCATTGATCTATAAATACATAGTTAGAGCCCTGTGCACTACTTAAATTGCTTCTTACACTATTCCAGTCGCCAAGCAAAGCGTTTGCTCCTGCCCAAACAGAGTTCCAGCAATATGGCCAGCTTGTTGTTTTTGCATAACCAGCCTGTGACGCAAATCCTTCAGCATCAGATTTATATGAATTTTCTCCTGTAGCCTTATATAGCCATGCTGCAGCAAAAGCCATGTCATCTTTCCAGTCCTCCGAACCGTAGAATCCACCCACTCCATCAGTAGCAACACCCTTATTGCTATTTTTTGCGAAGTTATAAAGAGCCTTTGCATATTTTAAGTCCTCAGAATTGCCAAAGTTTGCATAGTTTGCAGCTAATGCTGCCGCAGTTAAACCAACAATGTCTGTAGCAGGACTGTTTGCTGTTGCAAAATAAACAGGTCTAGCTGTTGTTTGTGCTTCTGGAGAACCCCAGTAATCATGGTCAGAATTTCCTTCTCCTACTTGGTAACAGAAAGCTTTTACATTTCCGCCTTCCATAACTGTTGATTTTCTAAAATACTCAGCAAAGTGATCCAAAATTACCTGTGCATGAGCAGCTTGACCAGTTGAGGTATATGCATCCTTAAACTCATAAAAACCCCATCCAAGCGTTACTGCTGAATAAGCCTCAGGCAAGCCAAACTTAACATGGTCGCCTGCATCATGAAACCCACCACTTAAATCCATCGTTCCATATGGAGTTGAAACATTTGCATCATATGTATGGCAATCATCTCTCCATTCAAGAGCACTTCTTTCGCCTACATCTGTTCCGCACATATTTGCATCATAAAAATAAAGAGAATACTGAAGTGCTTTTGCGAAATTCGCATCAATTGAAGCAGCTTCTACTTCATTATTTAATACCATTGACATTGGAGATATAACAGCCGAAATTGCCATCGTCACTCCAACAATTGCAGCCTTGATTTTGCCCTTTGTTTTTACACCCACCATAATCTATTACCACCATTTCTTAATAATAATTTACATTATATTTTTATTATACTATAATTTCAATTGCGTTTATTACTAAATCATGAACAAATAATTAACAAGATGTAAATTATACATATTATTTATCTTTTTATACAACAATACCTCTTTCAATTTGTTAATAGTAAACAAGCACTTTCTAGATAAATAATTTTTAATTTTACTCATCAATCATAAAGCAGTTGTAAATAAGCACAAATTGCATATTATTGTAATTTAACACCATTTACAACTGTTATATTTTATTATTGTATCATATTATTTGTGGGAACTACTGTACTCCTATCAACTTCTAGTGCAACAGTTTGTTTACCCAAAGCCCATACCTTTTTATGATTAGGTAGTAGAATTGATACTTCTTCGCTAAACGAATCACTCTGTATTTTTATATCCATCAGGTCTATCTCAACTACAATATCCTTTTCAGTAATACTTTCAATATCTGCCTCTGGCCCAATAATATCAAAAGTAAGTGTATTCGTCAAAATGTTGAATTTACTGCTACTTGGTGCATTAATAATCTTAAACTCACTACCACTTACAGTTATAGTCCTTTTTGCAAGATTTTCATTCATTAGTTTAGCTGTAACCTTTGTGGTATTAGATAAGTTTTGATAATTAGATGGTAATTCTATGTCAAAATTAAAGGATTTTGTCAAATCTATATCACTTAAACTAATATAACCAACATTTAAGTTATTTTGGTCTAATAAAGAGCCTTTTGGAGCGGCTACTGTTATTGTTTCAGGTGATAATTGAAACTTAAGCACACTAGAATCAAAATAACTTGGTACATTTTGAAGAGTATAATTCAGCTTCAATTCTTTTTTCATATATACAGGAATATCCACAGTAAATTCAACCGTTTCCATATTGAAAAACGTTTTATCCACCGGACCTCCAGTTTTATTATAAAGCTTAATTTCTGATGTTCTCAATGTATGTGAATTATCAAGAGTCAGCTTATTTTCAGCTAATGCAACACATTTCTCAATCTTATCCAGCTGAGTTTTTGGACCTGTTATTTTTATAGTATCTGGCGTACACGTCAAATCACCCTTATATAACCCTTCCTCAATCTTAACATTAGGTGCTTGTGCATCTACACCAAATTCTCTAGTTTCATAAACATCAAACACAACACCAACTTTTTCAGGAGTAATTGACTTTACCTCAAAGTTAATTCCCTCTTTGCTAGTCACATTAATCTCCAACTTATATTCACCAGGATTCACAACATTCTCCACAACTACCATAGCACTAATATCTTCTGCCTTTAAATTACCCACCTGTGATCTATTCCCTTGAATCTGTATATTTACATTTTCTACATCATGAGAAACAACCTCTAACTTATTTTCAGCTGCCGTTGTACCTGCTAAATCTATCGTAATCGGCACTTCCCTTATCATTTTCGGTGTGTCGGGATATATTTTAATAGATACAATAAACCACAAGAGTATAGCAATAATTAATGAGTAAATAACTATTGTACTATCGTGCCTTATAGACCTTTTAAAACCTTTCTTTATTACTTTTAAAAAATTCATTTAGTTTTACCTCTTTTTCTTACGGCTTTTTTAAGAGATCTCAATCTATTTTTTCTATTTGTATTATCTTTTTGCTTTGGAATTACTTTGGAATCTAAGATAGACTTTAACTCATCTACCGTTAATCCTCTTTGCAAGTTACCATTATCTGCAACTGAAATAATTCCTGTTTCCTCAGAAACAACAATTACTATCGCATCAGAATTTTCACTCATTCCAATAGCGGCACGATGTCTTGAACCAAGCTGCTTATTTACCAACTCCTCCTTTTGAGGTTTTGGAAGATAGCAAGCAGCAGCAAGAACCATACCATCTCTTATAATAACAGCACCATCATGTAGTGGCGTTTTAGGATAAAATATATTCCCAAATAACTCCTTACTCGGTTCAGCATTCACTTTTGTTCCCGTATCAATTTGTTCACCCAATTTAGTTTGGCGTTCAATAACAAACAAAGCTCCTGTTGTAGTTAATGAAAGCTCTTCACAAGATTCACATATTGCCTCTATTGCAACAGACCATTTCTCAACCACTTCATCGCTTGTATCAGCAAAACCCAAAAATGAAACATTAGCACGTCCTACCTTTTCAAGCATACGTCTTAATTCTGGTTGGAACATTATTAATACTGCAAGCAAACCAATATCCAATGTGTTTTTTAGTAAAAATGATAAAACCTTAAAGCCAATTTCTTTACTCACTATATAAATAGCAATAAACAAAAGAATACCCTTCATAAGCTGACCCGCTCTTGTTTCACGAATCAACTTTATCCCCTTATAAATTATATAAGTGATTAATATTATATCTATAATATCTATTATAGTCATTGATTTTATTACATTCCAGATTGAATTACCGAAATCATATAAAAAGTACAGCATAATTCACATCCCAATAAGTATTAATTAATTTAATCATCATCATCTATTTTCAATGCCTTTAACATCAAATGGTTATTCCACAGTTCATGTTAAAAACAAAATTCTCTTTTTTATATGTAATCGGGCATTATCTGCCCGATACTAAATATATTATATCATACATCTATTATAATTGTATCATAAATATAGATTAATTCAATAGTTTTTTATATATTTTTATTAATTTTTTTTATAACCGAAGTTATCCTCATAATTTCACTTTCAGTATTAAATACTGACGGTGCAAGTCTGACTGTGCCATTTTCTGTTCCGAGATTTTGGTGTGCTAAACCTGCACAGTGAAATCCCGACCTTAAACAAAATCCATTCTTATCTAAATATGCTGCTACTTCCTCTGGCATCATTCCATCTATATTAAATGATACAATCGGCACATAGCTTACATTAGGACTTCTGTATATTCTTATCCTTTTATCATCTGAAAGCTTAGATATAAACATATCACAGAGCATAGTTTCATGCTTAAAGATTTTTTCGATGGTTTTATTGTTAATAAAATCCACCCCAGCTTTTATTGACGCTGCTCCAACTATATTTATTGTGCCACTTTCTAAACTGTCTGGAAGAAAATTTGGTTGTTCAAGACTTAAAGACGCACTTCCTGTACCACCCTGCATAATCGGTGATATATCAAACTTTCCATCGCTTATCAGTAATCCTGTTCCTGTTGTTCCATATAAACCCTTATGACCAGCTGTGCAAAGTATATTTATTCCATCCGATAGGCTAACAGGAATTACTCCACACACTTGTGCCCCATCAGCTATAAAGCATATATTCTTTGCCTTGCATATCTCCCCTATTTCCTTATAGGGCAAAATCTGACCTGTTACATTACTTGCTAATATACAGACAATTGCTTTAGTTTCATTCGTTATTAAATCTTTAAACGATTGTAATGTTCTTGCATTATCATCATATACCCTTGCAACGCTATATTTCACTCTCCCTGTTCTACTAATTGCTGCAACAGGTCGTGAAACCGAGTTATGCTCAAGTGAGCTAATTATAACATGACCACTTCCACCAACTACGCCTTTTATCGCCAGATTAAGTGCGTGCGTACAGTTACCAGTAAAGACTATGTTTTCTAATTCAGCACCAAAAAAATCAGCAATAGTCTGTCTTGACTCATAAACCATAGTGGACGTCAACATAGCTAAGCTATGTCCACCTCTGCCGACATTTCCACCATACTTTGTAAACACATCTATTACAGCATTTTTTACTCCAACGGGCTTTGGAAAGCTTGTAGCAGCATTGTCAAAGTTTACAATAATAGGTTTATCACAACTTCTTCTAGAACTTCCACGAAAGTTACACGCATTTGAGTTAATTTTACCCATAATGTCACCTAACTTTCTACGCTATTAATCATTATATGATTATCAGATAGTATTTTCTTAACTATGTCAACATCTTCATTTACATAAATATTATAAGTGCAACTTTTCGTTGAAGTACCCGAAATTCTTTGTATATCACAGGTATATCCTTTTGAAATAAGAAGCTTTTGTGCTTTCATTGCGTATGTCACTGAAGGCATAGCTATTGCACCACTTTTGCCATTACTCATATCATCCCCTCCAATTATAAGGTATGATACATCGTATGCATTTGCGACATATTTCTCCACTAATGTAAGAAAATAATTATTTCTGTTCTAGCAAACATATGCAGTGTGCTGAGATTCCAAGCTTTTCACCTGTAAATCCTAAACCCTCTTCCGTAGTTGCTTTTATACTAATATTGGATACATCAGTTTTACACGCCTTAGCTATATTAACTCTCATATTATCAATATATGCAGAAAGCTTTGGTGATTGAGCTACAATTACAGAATCAATATTGCCAATCTTATAACCCTTTTCATCTATTTTTTCATACACCTTTTTCAGTAATTTAATGCTATCTGCATCCTTATACTGTTCATCGTCATCTGGAAAGTTTTTTCCTATATCTCCTAAGGCTAATGCGCCAAGTAATGCGTCCATCACTGCATGGGTAAGAACATCTGCATCAGAATGTCCATCAAGTCCTTTTTTATGGGGAATTTCAACCCCACCTATAATTAACTTTCTACCTTTAATAAGCTTATGAACATCATATCCTTTTCCTATACGCATATTATCCTCCCGATTGTCCATAATCGCTTCTGCAATTCTTATATCCTCAGCTGTTGTTATTTTTATATTTTTATAATCTCCAACTGTCATATAAACTTTAGCACCTATAGACTCTGCAAGCTGACAATCATCTGTAAAATCTAATCCATTCGCCATTGCAAAATCTACTGCCTCAAAATACAATCGCCTTTTGAACACTTGTGGCGTTTGCGTTATAAATAATTTCGGTCTGTATGGAGTATCAACTATAAGCCCATCCTCAACTACCTTTATTGTATCCTTAACAGGAACTCCAAGCACTGCTCCACCAAAAACTTTTGCATCGGCTATTGTTTTTTCTATATATTCAGGATTAACAAGTGGTCTAGCACCATCATGAACAGCTATCATAGCAGTATCCTTATCTATTAGCTTTAAACCATTCATAACACTCTGCTGTCTTGTTTCCCCTCCAATAGCAACATTAGTAAGTTTTGTTATCCCTAGTTCCTCAGCCGTCTTTTTTACAACTGATACAAGGCTTTCTTTTGTTACCACCACAATATCTTTTATGCTTTTACACTTTTCATAGGAAAGCATCGACATTCCCATTACATTCGTATCACCAAGTTTTAAAAGCATTTTATCCTGCCCATTCATACGACTGGAGCTTCCAGCACAAACTATAATCGCTGATACATCCATATTAACCTCCATTAGATAATAGAAAATGGCGAGAAAGAACAGATATTATCCGCCCTATCTACGCCACTACTTTAATATAATCTTAATTATTCAGCTGATGAATCTTCTGCCTCAGTAACTTCTTTTTCAGTAACTTCTTGTTCAGTAGAATCAGTTTCAGTAGCTTCACTTTCTTCTTCTTTCTCAAGCAATGCACGCATAGAAATGCTTATACGCTTTTTATCCATATCAATTTCAAGTATCTTTACATCTACTTCTTGACCGATAGAAAGAACTTCCTTGATATCATCAACTCTACAATTAGCAATTTGAGATATATGAATTAAGCCATCAACGCCCTCAATAATCTGTGCAAACGCTCCAAAAGGTGTAATCGATACAACATTTGCCTTTACAACATCGCCAACACTAAATTGAGTTTTGAATTTTTCCCAAGGATTATCCTCACCCTTTTTATAGCCCAATGAAACCCTGTTTGAATCCTTATCTAGTTCCTTTATGAAAACTTCAAGAACATCGCCCATTTTTACAACGTCGCTAGGATGCTTAATTCTACCCCATGATAGCTCAGAAATATGGACCATACCATCAACGCCACCTAAATCAACAAACACACCATAATTAGTGATAGACTTAACTTCACCCTTATATGCTTTATCAACCTCAGCAGTTTCCCAAAACTTAGCCTTAGCTTTATCCCTTTGAGCCTTTAGAACTGCATTAATAGAACCAACTGCTCTACGACGCTGTTCGTTAACTTCAATAATTGAGAATTCAACCTTCTTCTTAAGCAATGTATCAAGCTTTGTATTTTTGCCAACACCTGTTTGTGATGCTGGAATAAACACTCTTACTCCGTTATGAGATGCTAAAACTCCGCCCTTAACTACACTTTGTACTATGCCATCAATAATACTATTTTCTTCTTTAGCCTTGATTATATCATCAAAGCCAAGTGTTTCATCAACCTTTTTCTTTGAAAGAGTTACAATTCCCTCTTGGTCATTAATTTTAGTTACAATCAATTCAACCTCATCACCAACACTCAAGATATCACTTGGAGTTTTTGTTGGATCATCAGTTAATTCTGAAAGAGGTACATACCCCGTATGCTTTGTACCCACATCAACAATAGCTTCATTATTGTTAACAGAAACTACATATGCCTTTACCCTTTCCCCTGTATGTATTTTTTTGAAAGACTGTGCAAGAGCCTCCTCAAAATCAATGTCCCCTTCGAAATTATTTAAAATTTCAGTCATTTTTGTTTGTACCTCCTTAATTATATAAGCCGGTGTAGATGCGCCGGCGGTAATGCCAATTTTTTTAGCATCCATAAGGTTCAAAGCGTAAAGCTCATCTGAATTCTCAATATGATAAGTTCTACTGCAATTTTCCTTACAGACATCATAAAGCTTAATAGTATTGGAGCTGTGTTTTCCACCAGCTACAATCATAATATCAGAGTTTTTAGATAACTCTATTGCTTCTTCCTGTCTACATGAAGTTGCATTGCAAATTGTTTCGTAGATTATTATATTAGAATTGTTCTTAGGTAAAGCTTTTAGACACTCTTCCCATAATATTATATTATACGTTGTTTGAGCAACAATTGCAACCTTTTTTTCCAAAAGATCTGGATTTTTAAGAAATATTTTTTTTAACTCATCAGAATTCTTGAAAACTATACAATTATTGTAACCATGCCCAACAATCCCCACCACTTCAGGGTGTTGAGAATCACCTGCTATCAATATTATATACCCCTCTTGTGTTTTTTCTTCAACAATTTTATGAATTCTTGAAACAAAGGGGCAAGTTGCATCAATATATTCTTTCCCCTTTTGCTCTATTTCATCATATATTGATTTCCCAACACCATGTGAGCGAATTATAACCCTCTCATCAGGTAAAAGTTCAGATATATTCTCAATAATCCTTACACCTTTTTTCTGTAAGTCATTAACAACTTCGTTATTGTGAATTATAGGTCCAAGAGTTACAGATTTTCCACCTTTTTTTATCTCATTATAAACAAGCTTAACTGCTCTGTCAACCCCAAAACAAAATCCAGCTGTTTTAGCTACTTTTATTTTAACCATAAAAACTATCCTTTTTTTTATAATATGTAAAAATTATTCACCCTCAACAAGCTCTGTGATTGATACCATTATTCTATTTTTTAAGTTTTTTAGCTCTGTTCGTAATGGTTCATCGCTAACTTGCAATTGGCTTGAACTTATCGGTTTACCATACTTAACAACAACTTTTCTCCGAAACTTTAATTTATCCTCAAAAACAATTCCAACAGGCACAACATCAACATTTGCTTTTGCAGCTATCAACGCAACCCCTGTTTTGCCTCTACCAACTTTTCCATCCTTTGAACGAGTACCCTCTGGAAAAATAACAAGATTTCTTCCCTTATTCAATCTAGCTATTGATTCATCAATCACCTTCATATCGCCACTTCCTCTTACAACAGGAAATGCTCCCATGAATCTTATAAGTGCAGAGAAAAACGGGTTTTTAAACAGTTCCTCTTTAGCCATAAAAGCAAACTTTACTTTTATCGGCAAGCATATAAAAACAGGGTCAGCATAACTTCTGTGATTTGATGCAAAAATTCTTCCACCCTCTTTAGGAATATTCTCAGTACCCTCATAGGATAGATTATATACAATCTTATAAACAAATAGAGCTATATACCTTGCAATCGTATACATATCTTCCCTCCAGATTTTAGTTGCAAATTTTAAACATCTGCATATATTTAGACTTTCTAAATCCAAGATTTTCATAAAGCTTAATTGCTCTTTTATTATCCAATCTTACTTCAAGTCTTATTTTCTTTACATTTTCATCAATCTTACTATCTATATAAGCAAAAAATTCTTTTCCCAATCCTTTTGAACGATATTCAGGCTGAACATAAATCTCCTCAATCCATATAACCATACCACCCGCTTCATTGGAGAATGTATTTGCAGTCAAAGCATAACCAACCGCCTTACCATTGAATTCGAACAAGTAACCGTTTGCATATCTACCCGAATTAACAATCTCATCAAATGTTCTATCAAAATTTTCAGCAGGTATCTTATGCAACACGCCATCCGAATCATAAAATTCTTTCATTAAATAAATATAATTTTCTCTATCCTTTTCAGTAACTTCTTTAATCATTCTTAACCTCCGATTTTACTGATTTTTCATTTCCCCAACCATCTCTATAACCTTATTTATAGAATCTTCAAGTCCTAGACCTGTTGTATCAAATAAAATAGCATCATCAGCCTGTTTCAATGGTGCAACAGCCCTACTACTATCATTATAATCCCTAATTTGAATATCTGCAAGTATTTTTTCATAGGTGGGTGAATTTTCTTTATCCCTTAGCTCGTTATAACGCCTTTTTGCCCTCTCCTCAGGAGTCGCAGTGACAAATATTTTCAAATCTGCATTAGGAAGAACAACCGTTCCAATATCTCTGCCGTCCATTATGACGTCATTTTCCTGTGCAATCTTCCTTTGTAGCTCAAATAAGAAATCTCTAACCTTTGGAATTGCTGAAACAGCTGATGAACCCATAGATACCTCAGGAGTTCTTATCTTATCAGATACATCTTCCTCATTCACAAATACACGCTGTTCACCATCAATAAATTTCAAATCAACTGAAATTTCATCAAGAAAAGGTAGCACATCACTTTCAAGAGAAGCGTCCTTTCCATTTTTTAAAACATAATAAGCAACCGACCTGTACAACGCTCCCGTATCAACATAAATAAACCCTAGTTTCTTTGACGCACCTTTAGCAATCGTGCTTTTCCCAGCACCTGCTGGCCCATCAATAGCAATATTTATCTTCTTATCAGCCATGTTTATCACATCTTTTCCTACATATTTAACCCTGCACAATAACCAGTTGAGAACGCAATCTGCAAATTAAACCCACCCGTATAGCCATCAACATCAATAACCTCACCAGCAAAATATAATCCTTTTACAAACTTTGACTCCATAGTTTTGGGGTTTATTTCTTTTACTAATATACCTCCGCTTGTGATAATCGCCTCATCAATCGGACGAAAACCTTTTACAGTCACAGGAAATGCTTTCAACAGATGAACTAAAGTTTTCCTCTGCTCTCTAGTTATGCTATTTACTTTTAACTCAAAAGGAATTCCAGATAATTTTGCAACAACAGGTATCATTTTATTCGGCAATAACTTACCTAATGAGTTGATAAAAGTCTTGTTTATATTATCCTTAAAATCACGCTGTATTCTTAAATCCAACTTTTCTTCGCTAAGTGCAGGCTTTAAATCTATAAATATTTTATATCTATTTTGCTCCATATTGCGAATATGTGAACTTGCACTTAAAACAAGTGGACCTGATATTCCAAAATGCGTAAAAAGCATTTCGCCCATTTCGCTATATATTTTCTTGCTCTTGTCATACAAATTAAGCGTAATATTTTTAAGTGATAGCCCCATCATATCGGAGCAATATTTTTCCTCAGCAACAATAGGCACTAAAGAACCTTTAATTGGTGTAACAGTATGCCCAGCCCACATTGCAAAAGTATAGCCATCACCTGTTGAACCCGTTACAGAATATGACTTTCCACCAGTTGATACTAATACTGATTCAGCAAAATATTCGTCCTCATCACATTTAACACCCTTACAAATGTTATCTTCCAAAATCAGTGCTGTAACTTGCTTTGAAACAAGCTGAACTCCACATCCCTTAACAGCTTTTTCTAAGGCTATCACAACATCCTTTGCATTATCACTTTTGGGAAACACTCTATTTCCACGTTCAGTTTTCAGTGGTACACCAACATCTTCAAAAAAGTTCATTACATCCTGTGGCGAGAACTGTGAAAAAGCACTATACAGAAATCTTGGATTACAAGGAATATTCTGCAAAAGCTCCTCCTGTGTGCAGTTATTTGTAACATTACATCTACCCTTACCAGTAATCAAAAGCTTTTTTCCCAGTCTGCCATTTCTCTCAAATATAGCAACCTTTCGTCCCTGTTTAGCCGCAGTAATTGCAGCAAAACAACCTGCTGCACCACCACCAATTATTATAACATCATATTGCATTTTTTACTCCCATAGGCTGTTTTGCAGCTTTATTATTTCTTCTTTAATTTTTTTAGTTTGTTTAATATCTATAATATATTTCCCATCAATAAGTATAAGTACATCGCTTTCCTTTGCGTCTAAAGGAAGATTGTTTCGCTCTATTTTAATATGTTTATCCCCGTCCTCAACAATAGCATAATCCCCCTCAAACCTATCAATAATCAGCATTAAACCCCTCCATTATTCATGTTTTACGCTCAGTTTTTTTCCATCAGAAGTAAACACAACTGTTCCTTGCTGATCGGTTCTATATATATTATCGGTATATTCAAGCAAATTATCAACAGTGTCTTCATGTGGGTGATTATACGAATTGTCACCACAAAGTATAACTGCATAATCAGGACTTACTACCTCCAGAAACTTCTTCTTAGATGATGTACTGCTACCATGATGTCCAACCTTGAGAACATCAACCTTTGTTAGCAAATTCTTTTCAAGCATTTCCTTTTCAGATTTCGACTCAGCATCGCCCATAAACAAAAACTTATTTTCGCCATAAGTCAAAAGTGATACAATAGAATAATTATTCAAGTCCTTATAATCTGAATTTGGTGCGAGTAATTCAAAGCTTGCCTCTCCCAAATTATAAACGTCACCAACCTTTGCTTGCGTAAGCTTTAATCCCTCGTTCTGTACCGTTTGCAAAAATACCTTGTAAGTTTTTGTTGTAGGTGTCATTTCATCTGAAACCTTTGGCACAATTACTTTTCCAACATCAAAACTTTCAAGCACTGTTGCTATTCCACCCATATGGTCAGAATGGGGATGTGTCACAATCACATAATCAAGCTTTTTTATGCCCTGTGAGTTCAAATAAGACACTACTTTATCTCCATATTCAGCCTCTCCTGCATCAATTAAAGCTGTTTGCCCATCACTTATAATCAATGAACAATCACCCTGTCCAACATTGATAAAATGAACACTCAAGTCGCCATCAACAATAGTTCCATTGCTGAAACCAAAGACACTCATTAACTTTTCATATGTCAAAATTCCAAAATGATCAGTAATTGCAAGCGTAACTATAATAAGCAGTGAAATACAAATTATTAAGCCATTTACCTTACCTTTTATCTTTTTCGTTTGGGCTTTCGTTCTGTGTTTTGCCATTGGTTTTTCCTTTCACCACCAAACTCTGAAGAACGGTTTGGGGTTTTGCCTGTTCTAGTTGTACGGCTTTCAGCTTTGCCAATACCCGTTACACGCTTTGTAGAGTTCCCATTTCTCGATATTTGCTTCGAATATTTCCCAGTACCTGTTGTGCGTTTATGAGAATCACCTGCCACCAAGCATTTTTCAGTATTTCCAATCAAATCACGCCTATTTGCACGTTTTAATGCATCTATCACAAGTTCCTTATTCTGTGGCTTGAAATATTGCAATAACGCCCTCTGCATTGCCTTTTCATGTGCTGTTTTAGGGACATACACCTTTTCCATTGTATATGGGTCAAGTTCTGTATAAAACATACAGGTTGAAATTGTTCCTGGAGTTGGGTAAAAATCCTGTACCTGTTCGGGACGAATATTATTCTCCTTTAGAAATAAAGCTAACTCAACAGCCTCACGCAAGGTACTTCCAGGATGTGATGACATAAGGTATGGCACAAGGTACTGTTCCTTATTAATTCCTTTTGTGACAGAATAAAACTTTTCTTGAAATCGTTTATATGCCTCAATATGAGGTTTACCCATTTTATCAAGCACAACTGCTGAGCAATGTTCAGGAGCAACCTTTAGCTGTCCACTAACATGATGCTTGATAAGTTCACGCAAAAACTCCTCGTTTTTATCCTCAATCAAATAGTCATACCGTATTCCCGAACGAATAAAAACACGCTTAACACCTTTTATTTTTCTAAGCTTTCTTAGTATTTGAAGATATTCCGTATGGTCAACTTCTAAAGCATTACAAGGAGTAGGTGCTAGGCACTTTTTACCTTTACACAAACCCTTTTCAAGCTGTTTTTTGCATGATGGTTGTCTGAAATTTGCTGTTGGACCACCTACATCATGAATATAGCCCTTAAAGTCAGGCATTTGCGTAATCTTTTCAGCCTCTGCAAGTATTGATTCCTCACTTCTGCATGAAATACGTCTGCCTTGATGCAATGTAATTGAGCAAAAATTACAATTTCCAAAACAGCCCCTATTATGAGTTATTGAAAACTTTACCTCCTCAATTCCAGAAACTCCACCCTCTGATTCATAGCAAGGGTGGTATGTTCGTTTGTAAGGTAGGCTATAAACAAAATCTAATTCCTCCTGTGTAAGACTTTTTGCAGGTGGATTTTGCACTAGCATTTGCTTTCCATGCCTTTGAATTACAGTTTTTCCATAAACCTCATCTTGTTGGTCATACTGTGTTTTACAAGCCTTTGCATATGCCTCTTTATTTTCAGAAACCTGTTGCAAACTTGGACATTCAGCTGAACCAATCGGGGTATTTATCGGCTCTGTGAGATAACAAGTTCCTCTAATATCAGTCAAAGTTTTAATATCCTCACCATTTTTAAGCCTACTTGCAACCTCAATAAGCTGATGCTCACTCATGCCAAACATAAGCAAATCAGCTCCACTCTCCACCAAAATAGAGGGCTTTACATTATCGTCCCAGTAATCATAATGTGCGAAACGTCTTAAAGATGCCTCAAGTCCACCTATCGTAATAGCAATATCCCCGAATATCTCCCTAAGTTTTTGAGAATAAACAATTACTGCTCTGTCAGGACGCTTTCCAGCCTTTCCACCAGCAGTATACGCATCATCAGAACGCTTGCGTTTAGCAACTGTATAGTGTGCAACCATTGAGTCTATATTACCCGATGTAACCATAAACGCATATTTAGGGACACCTAAAACCTTGAAATCCTTATCACTTCTCCAGTTAGGCTGTGAAATAATTCCAACGCTAAAACCATTTGCCTCAAGCATTCGTGAAATTATCGAAACTCCAAAGCTTGGATGGTCAACATATGCATCACCAGTTATCAGTATAAAATCTAATTGTTCAATCCCCATCTCATGCATATCCTGCCTTGATATAGGTAAAAATCCATCCATTACAGCACCGCTTTCAACCAAATTATTATATATTATTTCTCATCTTTCTTTCTGCCCACTGTTGCTTACTTAAAAGCACCTTTCTAGGCTTTGCACCCTCTGATTCGCTGATTATTCCCATGCTTTCAAGTTCATCTACTATTCTTGCAGCTCTGGCATAGCCCAACTTCAATCGCCTTTGTAGCATTGATGTAGAGGCTTGTCCAGCTTCAACTATTATATCAATAGCTTTCTCTATTATTACCTCATCACCATCTGCACCACTTACCTCAGATACCCCCTTTTCATCAGGAATTACAGGAGTATTCTTCTCAATTTCATCCAAAACTTCATCGCTATAATCAGGCTGACTTTCTTTCTTTATAAATTCAACAACGGACTCAATCTCCTTTGTTGAACAGAAACAACCCTGTACTCTCACAGGCTTTGGAATACCTGATGGGAAGTAAAGCATATCACCATGTCCCAATAACTTTTCTGCTCCACCCATATCAAGAATTGTTCTGGAGTCCGTCTGTGACATAACCGACAACGCAATTCTACTCGGAATATTCGCCTTAATTAATCCTGTTATAACATTAACAGTAGGACGCTGTGTAGCTATAATTAAGTGCATTCCTGCTGCTCTAGCCATCTGTGCAAGACGACAAATTGCTTCCTCAACCTCTTTTGACGCAGCCATCATCAAGTCTGCAAGCTCATCTATTGCAATTACAATTTTAGGAATTGAAGCTATTTCTTCATTTTCAGCAGCCAATTCATTATACCCTGTAATATCACGAACATTATTATCTGCAAAAAGCTGATACCTTTTAAGCATTTCCTGTACTGCCCAATTCAACGCACCTGCTGCTTTTCTAGGGTCAGTAACAACTGGAATAAGCAGATGTGGAATTCCGTCATATACCTTAAATTCAACTATTTTTGGGTCAATAAGCACAAGTCTTACCTCATCAGGCGTTGCGTTGTATAATATACTCATAATTATAGAGTTTGTACAAACTGATTTACCCGAACCCGTAGCTCCTGCAATTATAACGTGCGGCATCTTTGCGACATCGCCCATCATAACATTACCAGCAATATCCTTTCCTACACAAAAAGCAAGCTTGCTTTTAGCTGTTTTAAACTCCTTGCTTTCTAGCATTTCACGCAATGTAACAAGGTCCTTATTCGTATTTGGTACTTCAATTCCAACAGCTGCTTTTCCTGGAATAGGTGCTTCTATTCTTACTCCTGCTGCTGCAAGATTTAAAGCAATATCATCAGCTAATCCTGTAATCCTTGAAATCTTAACTCCAGCAGATGGCTGTACCTCATATCTTGTAACCGTTGGACCTCTATGTATTCCAACAATCCTTGTCTGAACTCCAAAGCTATTAAGCGTGTCAACAAGTGTATCAGCCTTTTCCTTCATCTCAATAGTTGAATTAACATCAACTGCAGTATTTGAACCTTGATTTAAAAAAGAAATTGGTGGAAATTTATAAGGGCTTTCGATTTGTACTTTATTCTCTGAATTATCTTGTGTAAAAGGCTCTATTTTTTTCTTTTTAATTGAATCTTCCATTGCACGATTAATTAGTTCCTCAATCGCTGGCTCACCATCTGATTTCTTTTTATTCTGTTTATCGTCAGCCTTTGTAACAGCATCTGCTATTGGAATATCCAACTTTGTATCTATAACTTTATTCCCACTAACTGTTATTGGAATATCTAAGCTTTTATCCTCAACCTTTTTTCCACTAACCGATATTGGAATATCTAAATCAGAATCCTTACCTTGTGGTAAAGCCTTTGATTTTTTAGAATTAAATATACCTAAAGCTTCTTTCTCTTTTTTATCCTCGAGCTGTTTCTCTTTTTCTACTTCATCATCATATTCATCAATTAAAGCGTTTTCTTCTCTTACTTTCTTCATATATCCGTGTGCAGTTTTCACTGGCTTATAAAACAACCCAAAAAAGTCAAACAACCCAAAGTTAGTTAAAAGCATTATAAACACAAAAAATAATAATAAAATTATAATCTTTGAGCCAACAGCACCAAAAAGCTTCAGTAATGGCCATGCTACAAGTCCACTGATAACACCCCCACCTTTAAGGTTTCTCCCATTCTCATAAAGATGTTTAATCTTCAACCCAAAATCAGAGCCAGGTATCTCACCAACTATAAAAATTTGGACAACAGCACTTGTGAGTACCATCAACCCAACGCCCCATAAAACACGGCCTGTGACAATTTCTTGTGATTCATCTCTTGCTATCAGTAGTGATGTATAAACAAGAATTACAGGCACGAATATTACAGAAAACCCAAAAAGACCTCTTATGACATTATGTATCCAATACCAACCTGAATTACCATCAATAACTATAAGCAACAGTACAAAAATACCTGTTGCAAATAATATCACAGACCAAAACTGATTTGTATAATTCTTTTTCTGTTTGGGTTTTATATTTGTTGTTGTAACCTCTGGTTGTTTAACCTTTTTTGCGGATGAGGTGTTTTTTGCGACTGTATTTTTCTTTACTGCCACTTCTCCGCTCTCCCTCCTTTTGTAGATACTCTACATAATTTCCATTATCCCTTTTCCTGAAACTCTTTCAATTACACCTATACTTATCACTACTATTCCTAATACTAAAGTGTAAAATGCAAATATCTTGAATTTATCTGATTTTATTAGCCATCTAACTAACTTTATAGCAAGTATCCCAACAACTGCTGAAATAATAAATCCAATTGCAAAAGGTAATATTTCTATTTCTGTTTGTCCTGTTTCAAATGCGTCCTTAACCTCAAGCAAACACCCACCTAAAATAGCAGGTATGCCCAATATAAACGAAAACTTTACTGCTGTTTCCTTTGTAAAGCCACTAAACAATCCACCACATATTGTTGAACCTGAACGTGATATTCCAGGCATTAATGCGACCCCTTGAAAAATTCCAACTGTCACAGCATTCTTTACTGTTATATCCTTTGGCTCTCTTTTTCCCTTTACGCAACGGTCTGACAAAAATAATATAAGCGATGTATACAAAAAGCACACACCCTCAATTATTATATCATTATCCTTTGAAATTCCTGTGAAAAAATCCTTAAATATGTAAAACGGTGCAAGCATTGAAAGTGAAATTACAAGCATTATTAACATTCGCCGTTCAGCATTCATTGTTTTCCACTTGAACTTACCCGTAAATATATCTTTTATCATAACAAAAAACTCTTTAATCAACGACCATATTGTATCCCAAAACGCTATAAAAACTGCAACAAGTGTACCTAAATGGAGAACAGATAGCATTAAAAAGCCCGACTCCCCACTATTTCCTGTTAAATGCTGATAAATAGATAAATGTCCTGAACTTGAAACAGGAAGAAATTCTGTTAATCCCTGTATAATTCCTTGTAGAATCGCCTCAATTATTGTCATATATCTGCCTCCGTAAATTCATAATGGGCGAGTTCAACCCGCCCTGTTTTAATATCTCTATTCGCTAACAAGCATTATTATTTGCTAAATAAATTGACTATCTATATGCAATCTATCAATAAAATCATTTGGATTTGTTGAAAATATATTTTTATCAATCAATGGATTAGTTAAGTCAAGATTATTGGTTGGTGCAGGCATAGTGTTAATATTCTTTACAGGCATATAAAACACATCATCAAGGCTAATTATAGTATGCATCATGATTGTTCCACCTCATCTTCAAACACTGTATCAGGATACTTTTCACCAGATTCCTCAATCATTTGATACAAACATTCAATCGCATCACTAAGCCCACCTATTGTATCAATCAGTCCGATTTCAACAGCTTTTTCCCCATCAATAACTGTACCCAAATCCATCGTAAGCTCACCAGTTTGCATCATAAGACTTCTGAATTCATCATCAGTAATTCCACTATTAGATGTCACAAAATTAATTATTCTATTCTGCATCTTCTCAAAATAAGACAATGTTTGTGGCACTCCCAAAACCAAACCATTCATCCTCACTGGATGTATCGTCATCGTTGCAGATTGGGCGATAAATGACTTCTTAGCACTTACTGCTAGTGGCACTCCTATTGAATGACCTCCCCCGACCACAATTGATACCGTAGGAGTTTTCATTCCAGCAATCAGCTCTGCAATGGCAAGACCTGCTTCAACATCCCCACCAACTGTATTCAAAATAATGACAAGACCTCTTATAGACCTGTCCTGTTCAATTGCAACAAGTGATGGTATTATATGCTCATATTTAGTGGTTTTATTCTGTGACGGCAAAACATAATGCCCCTCAATCTGACCTATAATAGTTAGGCAGTGTATAAGGTACTTTGCATTTTGTGGAACTACCTCACCTGTTTTTTCAATTAAGTCAGCCTGATCTAAAGTGTTCTCAGTATCGCTTTGCTCTTTGTCTTGATTTTCATCTTCGTTCTCATTTTCTTTTACTTGTTCACTATAATAATTATTCATCATATATCATACATCCATTCAATAAAATACTATTAATTATACTCTTCAATAATATATTATTTCTCCTAACAATGAATATATACACATATTTTTAATTATACCACTTTTCTTAATAAAGTCAAGTTTGAGTATGGATAAAAAATTGACTTTATCGCCCATAATTCCTATAATTTCTTGTGAGTTTTCCACTCAACACTACTCAAAATCTGTTCATACAAATCGTCCTTGATGTCGATATTCATTTCTTCCAATTCCTTTTCTGTTGGAGTATGGTTAACAAAAGTCACGAAATTTAGCTCCTCAAGCATGGCTATTGGAGTTTGCTCATTTGATTCGCCCATACATAAAACAGCTGATGATGCCAGCGCATCTGCAATATTAACTTGAGTTTTTGTGAGTGGATTCCCAAACAAATCTTTCACGCCAATTTTATCATTTATCGGATTAAAGCCACAGCAAGCAATACATCTTCCCGTTACACCCCATCTTAAAGGAGAAGGGGCACTGTCAGTTATAATAACGCCTAGATTTTCAACATTGTACTCTTCCCTCAAAAACATCCAACATGAATTTGCTGTTTTTTGTGAATTTTTCGGAAGCTTTAAATAATATCCATTCGTATTTGATTCATCAACTCCAGATGATGGAATTAGTAAGTTGTTTTTAATCGTTAAATAAACATCATATTTACTATCACTTTTAGGTAGAAAAAAATCTGCTTCTCTTTCTATCAATTCATCCTTGCTTATGCTCCCCTTTTCTACTACATTCCCCTCACAAAGAGAAACCACCTTTGAAGTTATAGCAACAACGCTGTTTTCAGGTATTGACTTAATAGTTTGGGATAAAAGCTCCTCTATACTGCATGAGGAATTCTCAACTATTTGAGTTTTCAAAGCTGTTACAATCATTAATCTATCTCCTAATTAATTTTGCAGATACTTTTTCAAATACTGTCCTGTATAAGACTCCTCACAAGCCATTATTTCTTCTGGAGTCCCTATTTTTATAATAGCACCACCCTTATCGCCACCCTCAGGTCCTAAATCTATAATATGGTCTGCTACCTTGATAACATTTAGGTTATGCTCAATAACTAAAACTGTATTTCCCGAATCAACCAATCTCTGCAACACTTCAATAAGCTTGTGAATATCAGCAGTGTGCAAGCCTGTTGTTGGCTCATCTAAAATATATATTGTTTTGCCAGTTGGACGCTTAGAAAGCTCTGTTGCAAGCTTAACTCTCTGTGCCTCTCCTCCCGATAATGTTGTAGAGGATTGCCCAATTTTTACATACCCAAGTCCTACATCCTGTAATGTCAAAAGCTTTCTTGCAATTTTAGGAATTGGACTAAAGAATTCTACGCCCTCATCAACCGTCATATTCAGAACATCAGATATGGATTTCCCCTTATAGTGAACTTCTAGCGTTTCACGGTTGTATCTTTTACCTTTACAAACCTCACATGGTACATATATATCAGGTAAAAAGTGCATCTCAATCTTTAGTATTCCATCACCCTCACAAGCCTCACAACGTCCTCCTCTAACATTAAAAGAAAAACGTCCAGGACCATAACCACGCATTTTAGATTCACTTGTCTGTGTGAACAGATCCCTTATATCAGTGAATAATCCAGTATAAGTAGCAGGATTCGAACGTGGAGTTCTTCCAATTGGTGATTGATCAATATTTATAATCTTATCAAGATTATCTATACCGTCCATGCTGTCGAAACTTCCACTTTTTATCCTTGCACGATTAAGCTTTGCCGCAAGATGCTTATATATAATCTCATTCACAAGCGACGATTTTCCTGAACCCGAAACACCTGTAACACAGACAAATTCTCCAAGTGGTATAGTTACATCAATATTTTTAAGATTATTCTGTTTAGCACCCTTAACTGTTAAAAAAGCTCCATTGCCTTTTCGTCTTTCTTTAGGTAAAGGAATAAACTTTTTGCCACTTAAATACTGACCAGTAATAGATTTTTTACACTTCATAAGCTTATCAGCTGTACCCTCAAATATAATCTCACCGCCATGAATACCAGCTCCAGGTCCTATATCAACAACATAATCAGAGGCAAGAATAGTATCGTCATCATGCTCGACAACAATCAATGTATTACCTATATCTCTAAGCCTTTTTAACGTTTCAATCAGCTTGTCATTATCCCTTTGATGTAGTCCAATACTAGGCTCATCAAGTATATAAAGCACACCAACAAGTGAAGAACCTATCTGTGTAGCAAGACGAATCCTTTGACTTTCTCCTCCAGAAAGAGTACCAGAAGAACGTGACATGGAAAGGTATTCCAATCCAACGTTTTTCAAAAATCCCAAACGCTCTTTTATCTCCTTAACTATGCTTTCAGCTATAAACATATCATGCTCGGAAAGAACTAATTCATTAAAGAAAACTAATGTGTCAGCAACTGATTTTTCTGAAAGCTTGCTTATGTTTATATCACCAACTGTAACAGCAAGACTTTCTTTTTTTAACCTCAGCCCATTACACTGCGGGCATTTAACTTCCGTCATGCAAGCTGAAATTTCGTCCCTTGAATATTCACTTGTTGTTTCTTGATAGCGACGTTTAAGATTATTAATAATACCCTCAAAATCTGTATAATATTGTCCACCACCTAAATCCTTTGAGCGAGTTAAGTGTAACTTTTCACCATTCGTGCCGTATAAAAATACGTCTATAACTTCCTTTGGTAAATTTTTAACAGGCGTTGATAGAGAAATATTATGCTTTTTCGCAATAGCACTGTAATACATCATAGCAATAGAGCTACTATCAAGAGTGTTCCAACCACTTGCCTTAATTGCACCCTCTTTTATACTCAAATCCTTATTAGGAATAATCAAATCAGGATCTATTTCATTGAATATACCTAATCCTGTGCATTTTTCACAAGCTCCAAATGGATTGTTAAACGAAAACATTCTTGGAGTAAGCTCCTCAATGCTTATATTATGCTCTGGGCAGGCGTAGCTTAGAGAGAAAAGCATTTCCTCACCATCTATGATGTCAACAACTATCAGCCCTCCTGAAAGCGATGTGACGGTTTCCAGGCTATCTGCAAGACGTGAATTTATACCATCCTTAATTACAAGGCGGTCAACAACAACCTCAATTGTATGCTTTTTATTTTTCTCAATCTTTATTTCCTCGGAAAGCTCGTACATATTACCATCAATTCTTACACGAACATAGCCTGAACGTCTTGCCTGTTCAAGCTCCTTAATATGTTCGCCTTTTCTGCCCCTTACAATCGGTGCAAGCAGTTGAATTTTAGTACCTTCCTTTAACTCCATAACTTGGTCAACAACCTGATCAATTGTTTGTTGGCTAATCTCCCTATTACATATTGGGCAATGAGGAATACCTATTCTTGCATAAAGCAAGCGTAAGTAATCGTGTATTTCCGTTACTGTTCCAACTGTTGAACGTGGATTTTTTGATGTTGTTTTCTGATCTATTGATATTGCTGGCGATAAACCTTCAATGCTATCTGCATCTGGCTTTTCCATTTGCCCCAAAAACTGTCTTGCATAGGAAGATAGGCTTTCAACATATCTTCTCTGTCCATCTGCATAAATAGTATCAAATGCAAGCGATGACTTTCCCGAACCCGACACACCCGTCATAACAATAAACTTATCTCTTGGCAATTCTATATCTATGTTCTTTAAGTTATGCTCCCTAGCTCCCTTTATTATTATCTTATTCCTCATATTTCCTCCAAAATCCTTTTGTGTTCAGCAATCTTATCTCTTAAATATGCAGCGTGTTCAAACTCCAGCATCTTTGCTGCATTTTTCATCTCAACCTTGAGTTTTTCAATAAGCTCTCTTCTATCCTTAACTGTCATCTTCTTACCATTTGAAATCTGTTCCACTTTTTCTTTATTAGTTATCTCAAGGACATCTCTAACCTCTTTTATTATAGTTTTTGGAATAATGCCATGCTTTTCATTGTATTCTATCTGAATCATTCGGCGACGCTCAGTTTCAAGAATAGCTCTTTCCATTGAACCTGTAACGCTATCAGCATACATTATTACCTTGCCCTCTGAATTTCTTGCTGCTCGTCCTATCGTTTGAACAAGCGATGTTTCACTCCTTAGGAAGCCCTCTTTATCTGCATCAAGAATTGCCACAAGTGATACCTCAGGCAAGTCTAATCCCTCACGCAAAAGGTTTATTCCTACTAAAACATCAAACTCACCCAAACGCAAATCTCTGATAATCTCCATACGCTCAATAGTATCTATATCATGATGTAAATATCTTACCTTTACACCCATATTCTCTAGATATGTTGTTAAATCCTCTGCCATCTTTTTTGTCAATGTCGTAATTAACACACGTTCGTTTTTTTCTGCCCTTGAATTAATCTCAAACATTAAATCCTCAATTTGCCCCTCAATCGGCTTAACAATTATTTCTGGGTCAATCAAGCCTGTTGGGCGTATAACCTGTTCCACAATCTGCTTAGATTTCTCCTTTTCAATTACTCCAGGAGTTGCACTTACAAATACAGCTTGATTAATATGGTCATAAAACTCATCAAAATTAAGTGGTCTATTATCAAACGCACTCGGTAATCTAAAGCCATACTCAATCAGCGTATTTTTCCTCGCCCTATCGCCTGCATACATACCCCTTACCTGTGGAAGTGTTACATGGCTTTCATCAACAATAAGCAGAAAATCATCTGGAAAATGGTCTAGCAAAGTATACGGAATACTCCCCTTAGGACGTCTTGACAGAACTCTTGAATAGTTCTCAACACCACTGCAAAAGCCGATTTCCCTTAGCATTTCCATATCATAATGAGTTCGCTGTGTTATTCTCTGTGCCTCAATTAGCATATTATTACTCGTGAAATATTCTATTCTTTCAGCTAACTCCTCATCTATTTCCTTTAACGCATCATCCATTTTATCAGGGCTTACTATATAATGTGATGCTGGAAATATCGCAATATGTTGCATTGTAGACAGAACCTCACCAGTTACAACATTCACTTCACTTATTCTATCAATCTCATCACCAAAAAATTCAACTCTTATCACCTTATCAGTAGCTGATGGAGAGAAAATCTCAACCACATCACCTCTGACACGAAACTTATTTCTTGTCAAGTTTATATCATTACGCTCATACTGTATATTCACAAGTTCTTCCAATAATTTTTCTCTTGACTTCTCCATACCTTTTCTAATCGAAACAACCATTGAGCGATAATCATCAGGATTACCCAATGAATATATACAGGATACACTCGCAACAATAATTACATCCCTACGTTCAGTTAAAGCAGTTGTTGCTGAATGCCTTAACTTATCTATCTCCTCATTTATTGAAGAATCTTTTTCAATAAAGCTATCTGTACTCGGAATATATGCTTCTGGCTGATAATAATCATAATACGAAACAAAATACTCCACTGAATTATTAGGAAAAAACTCCTTAAATTCAGAACATAGCTGTGCCGCAAGAATTTTATTATGTGCCAACACAAGCGTTGGTCTGTTAAGCTGTTGAATTACATTAGCCATCGTAAAGGTTTTTCCCGAACCTGTTACACCCAACAGTGTTTGTTCCTTATAACCCTTATTAAGTCCATCAACAAGCTTTGTAATTGCCTCTGGCTGATCGCCAGATGGCTCATAGGTTGATACTAATTCAAATTTATCCATATTAACTCCAACAAAATATTTTTTAATCTGTTAAACTAAATACTCCACAATCCTTCATTGATATTGCCTTATTATCTGCTACAATTATATGGTCAAGTAAAGTTATTCCAATAGGCTTCAATATATTATATAAATACCTTGTCGTATTTACATCATCTGATGATGCCATAGGAATTCCATTTGGATGATTATGTGCCAATATAATCATATCACTATGTGACTGATAAGTAAACTCTATTATCTTTTTTATATTAACTGCTACTGTATTTATAATGCCTGTTGCAATAATTCTACTAGAAACAATCTGCAAGTTATCGTTTAAGCAAATCACAATAAGCTTTTCAAACGGCTCACCAATAAACAGCTTTTTAGCATAATTCATAATGTTTTCTATATCATTTTCTGCATGATAGTCATGCTTTTCCAATGAATACCTTTTTAACAGCTGAGGAATTAGCTTTAATAAAATAGCACTATTTTCAGTTATATAAGGAACTTCTGTCAGAATATTTATATCTGCGTCAAATACATTGCTTAGCCCTCTACATTTTTTTATAAGCTTATGTGCAATTTCATTTGTATTCCTTCGTGGAATTGAATAATATAACAAAAGCTCAAGAATTTCATGGTCTTGAAAATTATCAATACCTAATTCAAGAAAACGCTTTTTTAGTCTTTCTCTATGTCCCTTATGAAAATTATCATTCATTCTTATTTTACACCTTTTTGATTATTTTCTTTTGATTATACAATCTGTAACCTTTTTATACTCAAACGGCCTCTTACTAGTATAATATATTTCATCAACTTTTAAAAGCTTTTTTTAATAAAAAAAATATGTTATACTTTATATATTATATATATTCAACAATATTAATTGGAAATACAGGAGATTTTATGAGAAAATTTATTATTAATTCAAATGACAGTGGGCAACGTGTTGACAAGTTCTTGACTAAAGCTGTTCCTAATATGCCTAAAAGTGTATTATATAAATCAATTAGGCTTAAAAAAATTAAACTAAATAAAAAAAGATGCGACATTTCTACAAAGCTTATTGAGGGTGATATTTTAGAATTGTACATTAATGATGAGTTTTTTGAAAATGATACAGAATATAAGCTTAGCTTTTTACAGGCATCAAAGGAATTAGATATAATTTATGAGGATGAAAATATAATAATAGTTAATAAGGATATAGGTATTGCTGTTCATAATGACAACGATAAATCGACTGATACCTTGATAAATAGAATTAAACATTACTTATATGATAAGGGTGAATATCTCCCTCAAAGTGAGAATTCGTTTTCACCTGCTGTCTGCAATCGCCTTGATAAGAATACCTGTGGTCTTGTGATTTCAGCAAAGAATGCTCAGTCCTTGCGTGATATGAATGAAATTATTAGAAATAGGGAAATCCATAAGAAATATTTATGCCTAACTGTATCAGCACCACCTAAAAATGAGGATACCCTCCTTGCCTATCTCCAAAAAAACAATGAGCTCAATAAAGTTACCATTAGTGATGTGGCAATTAGTGGATACAAAGAGATTATAACAAAGTATAAAATTTTAAAAAGCATGAATAAACTCACTCTTCTTGAAATAGAATTAATTACAGGAAGAACGCATCAAATTCGTGCCCATATGGCTCATATAGGATGTAACTTGTTTGGCGATACTAAATATGGTATACAAAGTGTAAATAAAAAATATGGCGTTTATCATCAAGCATTATGTGCCTATAGCTTAGAATTTGATATAAAAAACCAGTGTTCGCTTTCTTACTTAAACTGTAAATCATTTAAGTTACCATATGAAAAAATATGGTTTGTAAAAAAATCTTTTTAATGCAATTTTTAACTTTGAATATATGGATATAGTCCCATATATTATTATTTATCAGCCATTCCGTTTGAAATAAGAACCATTCGGTTGAAATGTATTGAGGTCTTTTTTCTTTTATATTATACTGTTATCAATGGATGAAGTAAGGGGTTGCTAAATGTTAAGATTTATTGCTGAAGAACTCACCCTCTATCTTATTGCTAACAAAATTATTAAAATTGAAAACAGAAGCTTTTATATTTATGGTATAGAATTATTTATAAACAATTTATTTATTACTGCTACAATAGCAATTATTGCACTACTGTCTAAAACTCTAATAATAAGTTTAATATTCTGTATTGTATTCTATTTAATACGAGCATACTCTGGTGGATACCATTGTAAAAAGTATGTTCAATGTTACTTTATTTC
>CAZSZG010000004.1:43648-50325 GCA_964610805.1 uncultured Oscillospiraceae bacterium | reverse complement strand
AATCAAGAGGAGCTGATTCGCCTTCATCAACAACAACTGTCGCTTGTTTCTTCAAATTTGGATAGTAACCCATTTGATTTACAAGAACCTCGTTACGAATGTATGGAACTTCCTTTGGCCATATATTTGTAGAATCTGTCATATCAATCAATGACATGTTGTCAAATGTGATTACAGTTCCAGCTGGGAAACAATCTTGTGGAGTATATTGACCTGAACCACCAAGATGGAATGCCCACTCAGAAATCTTGTTTGTTGTCGTTGCTGTAAATGTTTCAGTAACAACACTTTTCTGATTAGCTGCCAATGGTCTCATTGCCCAGTTATTATTCCAGTATTCTTCTGTACCTTCCATGTTACCAATCTTTGTGTAATAGTTACCACTATTACTTGCTGTGATTTCCCATGAAACCTTGTATTCGTGACCAGCTATAATATTCAATTTTCTATGACGGAATTGAATATCCCATCTGTCCTCGCCACCTCTTGAAGCACCACCTGGATTAATGATTTCAAGTTTATAAACACCGTTATCAATCTCGAAATCAAGCTTTCCTGCGGTATTTTCACATGTGTGCCAAGGCAAACCAATGCCTTCATTAAAGTCTGTCTGTCCAAGCATCTGTGCTGAAGCATTAATAGATGTTGGAAGTGTTGTTGCTACTGAGCTAGCTACAATTGTAAATGCCATCAAGCCAGCGATAACAACACTACTAATCTTTCTTTTTATCATGTTTTCCCTCCTGATAATCTTATAAAATTTTATATAACCAAGAGCGATATACTCTTGCATTATAAACGAATGAGTAGATATTGTAATTGGGATTCTTACAAATTCCTAATTCAACATTATTTTTGACTTTTATTAAAATTGTACAATCCATATGCACCAATAATAAATATATTTCTATTATCTATTATAATATACTAACACAAAAATGTAAAGAGTTTTTTAAAAATTTAGTAAATTAGCATATATATTGTTTAAATTAATTAGTCATTGTGCTATTTTTTAATTAATGTTAATTTAAAATCTACAACAAATCAATCATTTAAATAATAAAACTGTGATATTTCCCAAAGTTTATATAAATCTTATCTTTCTGGACCTAGCTGTTCTTGAGTAATCTTATAAACTAAGACATTAGCTATTTCCATATTATCAGCCATATTTAGCAAATCATCATATACACAGTTAGCGTTTTCTCTTGCTGTCGGTGATAATACAACTGCACCAACAAAGTGCTTGTTAAATTGAATTATGTCATTAAGTCTTACTTCACCATCAACATCAACGTCACCGTAAAGAACTTTGTCCCAGTCAATTCCATCATCTGTTGTTACTGGTGGCTCTGTTTCTTCCGAAGTTGCAGTAGTAATATCAGTAACATCCCCCCCAGTGGTAGTAGTATCAGTACTAATAGGGGTTTCAGTGGGTGTAGTTGTTACAGAGGTTTCAGTTTCTGTAACAGTTGTTTCTATTGTCGTTTCACTTGTCACAATAGGTTCAGTTGTTACAGTTGTTTCTGCTGGTGGTTGGTCAGATGGCGTTGTTCCGTCAGGTTCTGTACCATAAACTAATACATCACCATCATACATTGTCATTTTATCAGTAATATTCATTACATTCCCCGACTCAAGTCCAGTAAAGGAGTAATCATTTGTTGGGTCCCATATATTCGTTGCATCTGGCATTGATATTCTAAATTGCAATTCTAACTGATTTTGTTCCTGTCCAATCGGTGCTAATTCTGAACCATCTGGATAAGTAATTTTAACATAGTAAACTGTACCATCATACTGAATAGGTGCAGAAATTTGTGTGTCCCCTACCTCATCATATCCAATCTTAATATTAATATCTTCTACTCCATAACCTGCTTCAAAGACCTCTGACAAGTCAAAATAATAGTTGTAAGACAAGTTTTTGATTACCCTAGCAGGCCATGCAGAATGGTTTGTTGCTAATACCTTTAACTCTGTATAAGTACTACTAGCCTGATTAATTCCAGCTTCCATGTAAAATTCAGGACCATCTGGTACTTCTTTTACAGGGAAATCTGCAAGAGGTGTTCCTCCATACTTTGAAACCATTTTACATAATAAAGCAGTATACCCAGCGTTATAGTCGGTTGCTACTTCATTATTTGTATAGTTTTGCACATCATCTTCATAGCTACCATCTTGATTAGGACCTCCAACCAATGCACCGTACAATGTATGCCTATGGTTTTCAGGATTTAAATCCTTATCCGACCATGAGCCATGTGCTGTTCTATGATGTGGATGCTCAGGAGGATTTTTACCAAATCCTACAACATAGCTTTTATCAAGAGGATTATCTCCAAGAGAATAATTAATTTGAGTTTCAGCAAATGTTGTATATCTGTCTATTAAAGTTTCATCGTCAATATAATCACACCAAACTGACGCAAGAAATCCCGCAGTTGTAGCATATCTTAGACAGCCCCATGAATCAAGCCATGCAAGACCTCCATCAGTTTGTGTAACCTGTTTTCCACCATATCCAATTGTCCAATAATCTAAATGCTTTTGAACTTGTTCAATGTATACAGGGTCACCTGTTGATCTAGCATAAAGAACCAAACCGCCTTGCATAACATCGTCCCAGCAGTGTCCCCATGTATATTTTAATTCAGTTGACTGATTTTCACGTCCCAAGTTTGGTATGTATGAAGTAGCCTTATCTAAATATGCATTATCATCAGTCGCTAAATACAACCAGTTAGATGCCCAGAATAATTCATCCCAGAATCCACTCCAAGAATCATAAAATCCTGCGGCTTCTGTGTATGATTCGTCACTTCTTACTGTATCTGCTAGTTCAAAAAGGCTTTCAGCGTGTTCAAGATATGTACTTGCTTTTGGTGATCTGCCATCTAATGCTGCTGCACCAGCTGCTAATGCTGCTGCCATTTCGCCAACAACACATGATGCATCAGAAGTATAGTATGGTCTTGTACCCATCTCAAGTTCAACCATTTCAGCCGTTCCCCACCATTTGTGGTCAGTTTGGCCGTCACCAATTTGGTAAACTACCTTATCTCCTAAATCACATTCTACCAAATAATCAAGTATAAATTCTAAATTCTGTTCTAATATTTCACGTTGTCCTGATGCCTCAATGCCATCACCATACTCATATAGTCCCCATGCCAACATTGCTGCTGTGTAAGCCATAGGAAGATTAAATTTAACATGGTCTCCTGCGTCATATAGACCACCAGTAACAAAGTCACTCATAGTTGAATCAGCACGCCAACTTACCCTATTCCAATCTGGCAATGGGCCTGCTTGCTGTGCTTCATAAAAAAACAATGATTTCTGAAGAGCTTCTGTATAGTTGTATTGTCCATTAGAATTAGCTACAACTTCTGTTGTCTGCTTATTTGCTGGCATGGATAAAGAGCCTATTACTAGAGCTGATGAAATAATTAAGCTTAAAATCTTCTTCAATGATAATTCCTCCTTGTAATTTTAATGTATAGTTAACACACTAATGCTATATCACATTAACAATTTTGTCAAGCATTTTACAATAATATCAGACATATATGATTCATTTTTGTGCATTATAATCATTTTTTGCTCACATTATTATGCAATACGATAAAAAACACAGCAAGTATTATACTTGCTGTGTTTAAAAGTTTTTGTAAAATTATTCTTTAACTCCACCAAGAGCAACACCTTCGACAATGTATTTAGAAAGTAGAAAATACACTACAACCAAAGGTACTATTGAAAGTGCAATTCCCATATAAACCATACCATAGTCCGTGTATCTATCTGAACTCAAAGTATTAATCATCATAGGAAGTGTGTACTTCTCAGTGCTTGTAATAATCAAACTAGGTGTAAAGAAGTTGTTCCAGTTAGCTATGAATGAGAAAATTAACTGTACCGACATAGCTGGTTTTAACATTGGTATTCCTATTGTTAAAAAAGTACGGAACTCGCTTGAACCATCAATTCTTGCCGCCTCTACTATATCTAGAGGGAAAGACGACTTCATAAACTGTCTAATAAAGAAAACAATTGCTGGAGCCGCTATCGCTGGTACAATTAATGGAACATATGTGTTAAAAAAGCCAAGTTCAATCATAAACCTTACGAATCCAATTGCTGAAACTTGAGTTGGTATCATCAGAACTGCAAGTATAAATGTGAACGCTGGTCCCTTTAATTTAAAATCATATACAACTAAAGCATACGCCGTTAGGGCAGAAACGAAAACTGAAAGTAATGATGCACTACCTGCAATAATGAAACTGTTCTTAAATCCAGTTAATGCGTTAAAACCATCAAGACCAATAAGTTTCTTGTAGTTAATAACCATTTGATTTCCTGGAATTAAAGTTGCACCGTTTAGAATATCAGAAGTCGCTCTTGTTGCATTAATAACTAATATATATATTGGCAAAAGACATATAACAGCTAAGATGATACATATTAAAGTTATCACTAAGGATTTTAGCTTTATCTTTGCATTATAATTATCCTTAATATTATAGCTATCTTTCATCGAATTTTTACTCATAATCCAAGACCCCCGTAACCTTTTTTCGCAGTAGCTTGTTTCCTGAGCTTTTTAATATGTTTTTTATTTGAAATTTCATCTTTATCACGGTTTAGATAGAAAACAATAGAACCTAATGCCGCTGTAATTATAAATAATAGTACAGATGCTGCACCTGAGTGTCCTGTGTTCTTTGGTTTGCCTTCCATGAAAATTTGATAAATAAATGTTGCTATTGTTTGAGTGCCTTGTGAACGGTTTGTTCCTGGATTGAACAAATATGGAATGTCGAACATCTGCATTCCACCAATCAATGACGTAACAAGTGTAAATAGTAAAATCGGTCTTAATAGTGGAACTGTTATTCTAAAGAAAGTTTGTCTGCTATTAGCACCGTCTATATTCGCTGCCTCAAAAAGCGATGGATTTATTCCAGCAATACCTGCCATCAATAGAATCATTGTATTACCAAACCACATCCATGTTTGAATACCCGCAATTACAGTACGTTTTATTTCCATATCTGCTAAGAATTGAATCGGTTCGTCAATCCACCCCCAGCCTAATAGCGTGTTGTTTACAATAGAAAAACTGTCATTGGTAAACATTTTTAATGCCAAAACCGCAACACTGGCAGCAGTAATTATGTTTGGCATATACATTACGACCTTCAGTATTCCTTTCCCTGGAATCTTAAGTTTTGCATCCGTAAACCATACTGCTAAAAGCATTGAAAGAATTATCTGTGGGAAAAAGTTCATGATCCAAATTTTAAAAGTATTGCTAAGTGCACGCCAAAAAGCTTCATACATACCAGCGTGAAGATAATAACCATCCGCTCCTTTTTCAGCTGTTGTTAGCAAATGTCTGTAGTTTTCTAAACCTACAAACTCTCCCTCATATATAATTCCTTCCCTAGAAGTGTTCTTTTCAGTACTATATTTAATAGTGTTCATTAGCGGATAAAAAGAGAAAATAAAGTATACTAAGAAAAATGGTATAATAAAAATGTATCCATATTTTGCATAGCTTACATGCTTAATCCGTCTTTGTGCATTAGAGGCCATTGACCACTCACTCTCCTCTTATTAAAAAATATGAATGATACATTACAGGATAGAATTAACTATCCCGTAATGTATTCATAGTTTTATATTATTATGCCTGTTTCTTATTCAACTGTTAAATCATTGTTGTTTACAGCAACCGCTTTCTTGAATGCCTCAATAGCATCTTCAACAGATGCATGCTTGTTTTCTACATAGTCGCCGTATACAGTTTGGAATGATCCCTTAATGCTCGCATCATATTCTGTAATCAAACTACTATCCATAGTAATTTTTTCTGCAACCTTATTAAGAATCTGGAATTGATCCTGTCCACCAAGGTTACCGTTGCTGTTTGTTCCATCAGCAACAAGCTCAGCCATAACGTCCTTGTTGTTTACGAAGTCGCCAGTCAATTCAGCATACTTCTTCATTGAATCATCATTCTTACAGAAGTACTCAATTATGCCCTTAGCCAAGTCAGCATTATCACATGCTGGAGGAACTACTAGCCATGTACCGCCCCAGAAGTAAGATTGAGGACCTTCACAGATGTTCCACTTACCATATGTTGCTCCGCCTTTAGCACCAGCAGCATCTGTCATAAATCCGTTACCATTAGATGTTCCTGTATCTTTTAGACCCCAAGTAGATACGAAGTAACCCATTGTCTGATCTGTTTGGCCCAAGCCAAACCAAGAGTCTCCCCACTGATCAACGTTAGTAACATAACCTTTATCTCTTAAGTCCTTAGCAAATGTTAAGAAGTTTGTAACATCATCAGAAACATTTAACTTATTATTTGTAACCCATGCTTCATCACGAGCTGATGAGAATACCTGCCAGATACCACCAAGTGTTGATGTCAAAGCAGTTTTTTCACCTGATTCATCATAAACTGTTTTTGCTGTTGCTACAAATGTATCCCAATCCTTAACCTTTTCTTGCATAGCTTCAGGAGTTTCTACACCTAAATAGTCTTTAGCAAGGTCTGTACGGTAAACGAATCCACCAGGAGCAGCTTGGAATGAAACACCCTTAAGTGTGCCATCAGCTGTTGTACCAATTTCAAGTGTGTAGTCATAGTTCTT
>CAZSZG010000004.1:38966-43548 GCA_964610805.1 uncultured Oscillospiraceae bacterium | reverse complement strand
ACCATCTTAGGGAACTCATCGTTCCATGACATTACTGTCAATGTGTCGCCATCAGTTGGCAAGTTGAGTTCTGCTGTATCGCCACCCTCTGAAGAAGATTTGTCAGGATCAGTCTTTGAACTTGATGAACCTGTAGATGATTTGCTTGAATCATCGTCTTTTCCGCAACCTACGAATGCAGTTGAAATTAGAGTTAGTGCAGCTACTAGAGCTAAAGTCTTTTTAATACTCATTTATAATTTCCTCCTTAAATATATATATTATATTTTAAAAAATATAATAACATGTAACATAAGCATTCTTTCGATTTACTTCGCATAAATAAACAACAAAACGCAACGAAATCTTGAATGCTTTCGTACCTTTAATATACATTGATAGCAGTTAAAAGTCAATGTTTTAAGTTAATCCTTAATAATTTTTAGACATAATAGACAACCTTTTCACTTATGATTTGTGCATTATGATACATTTATCCTATTAATTAATCATAAAGTTGACAAAACGGTAAAAATTGAATTTAACAATTTTCTGCCCCAATACTACTAAATACTAATTTATTATTAATACAAATTTAATAAAATTATATTCTTGCTATTAAAACTATATGCAACTATTTGTCTATTATAGGCTTTGTTAACATTTTTCAACCAACAACTACATAATCAATTATCTCACTTAAACGTTTTTCTGTCATTCCATCTGCATATAATAACTCATATGGGTGACTGAAGTATTGAATAGTATTCCTAAGTTCAATAATTTCATTCGCCATTTCAGCATCTATATTCGGTAACCTCATCAATTCTTCAACCGTTGCTAAATTCAAATTTACTATCGGTATAAAGCTAGATGGAACTTGGCTTTGTTGAACATCCTTTTCCACTTCTGCCTTTTTAGTGCTTTCTATTACTTTTTCAGTAGTAACACTCGTCGTTTCTGTTATTGTGCTTACATTCTCAACATCAGAAGTGTTATTTCCATCACCTGAATTTACTTGAATAATCGTTTTATCACTTATATCAGGCTTTTCTTTTGGTTTATCATTCAATATAAGTATTATGCCAGTAGATGCAATTAATAAACTAAACATTATAAAATAAATTATTTTTTTATTTCGCATTCAATATCATCCTGCCTATTATAATTGTGTATTGAAAGTTGTTATATACTATATAATGTATATAATATAGTACATTCCAAATTTTCATTTTTTTATTTCAATATCATGATTAAATTTACCTCTAATATTTTATTATCATCTAGCAATAATACTAATGCGGCATCAAATTTAAAAAGTTAAAGGAGATTTAATTATGAAGGGTCAATTCACTCAAAAAGGTAAGGAAGCTCTTGAACGTTTTAAGATGGAATCTGCAAGCGAGGTTGGCGTATCTTTAAAGGACGGTTATAATGGCGATTTAACATCAAGAGAAGCTGGTTCTATCGGTGGACAGATGGTTAAGAAAATGATCGACGCATACAAAATGCAATAGTTATAATTCAATATAGCTAGAATTTAATATAGTATAATTAACAGGAGAGTAGCTAGTCTATTCTCCTGTTAAATTTATTTTGTGTTTTTAATTGTTTCTTTAACCTTTGCAACAATATTTTCGCTACATAATCCGAAAGCTTTTAAAAGCTCCGTTCCAGGTCCTGAATATCCAAACTCATCATTAACACCAATCTTTACAACCCTTGTAGGACAACATTCAGTTACCACTTCAGCAATGGCAGCACCTAAACCACCAATCACACTATGCTCCTCAACAGTTACAATAAACCCAGTTTCCTTAGCAGCTTTACAAATTATATCTCTATCCAAAGGTTTAATTGTGTGAATATTGATTACCCTAGCGTTTATATTTTCTTTTTCAAGTTCCTTTGCAGCCTCCAAAGCTTCACTAACCATCAAACCTGATGCTACAATGGTAACATCTTTACCATCTTTTAGCAAAATTCCCTTACCTATTTCAAATTTATATTTATCCTTATCATTGAAAATAGGGGTTGCCAAGCGTCCAAATCTCAAATAAACAGGTCCATCATGCAAAATTGCTGCCTCAACAGCTGCCTTTGCCTCAATATCATCAGAAGGTACAATTACAGTCATTCCAGGAATTGTTCTCATCAACGCAACATCTTCATTACACTGATGGGTAGCACCATCTTCACCGACAGATACACCAGCATGAGTTGCACCAATTTTTACATTTAAATGTGGGTATCCTATTGAGTTTCTTACAATTTCAAACGCTCTTCCTGCTGCAAACATAGCAAAAGTGCTTGCAAACGGAATCTTTCCAGTTGTTGCAAGTCCAGCTGCAACACCCATCATATTTGCTTCTGCAATACCACAATTGAAAAATCTATCTGGATAATCTTTTCTAAAAATCCCTGTTTTTGTAGCAGCAGCTAAGTCTGCGTCCAATACAACAAGGTTCTCATACTTTTCCGCTAAGTCCCTTAATGCCTCTCCATAGCTTTCTCTAGTCGCCTTTTTTACTATATCACCCATCATTAACCCTCCAGACCTTTCAATTCTTCACTAAGTTCAAGCATCGCCTGTTTATATTGTTCTTCATTTGGTGCTTGACCATGCCAAGAAACTTGATTCTCCATAAAAGAAACGCCCTTACCCTTAACACTCTTCTGTATGATTGCAACAGGCTTTCCACTTATTTTCTCTGCCTCGTTAAAGGCTCTTTCCATATCTTCAAAATCATGTGCATTCATTGTGATAACATGCCAACCAAATGCTGCAAACTTATCAGTTATAGGTTCAGGTGAGCATATTTCAGTAATTTTGCCGTCAATCTGCAACCCATTGTTGTCAATTATTGCAACTAAATTATCCAGATTATAGTGAGCTGCAAACATTGTTGCTTCCCAAACCTGACCCTCTTCAAGTTCACCGTCACCTAAAATTGCATATACTTTATAATCATCATTAGAAACTTTGCCAGACAATGCCATTCCACAAGCAGCAGAAATCCCCTGTCCCAATGAGCCAGTTGTCATATCCACACCAGGAGTGCCCTTCATATCGGGATGCCCCTGAAGCATTGCTCCAATATGTCTTAACTTTTTCAACTCACTTTCATCAAAAAAGCCCTTCTGTGCTAAAACAGAATAAAGTCCAGGAGCACAATGCCCCTTTGATAGCACAAGTCTGTCCCTTTCGTGCATCTTAGGATTTTTTACATCAACATTCATCTTAACATAATATAAATAAGTCAGCAAATCTGAAATAGACAATGAGCCACCAGGATGTCCAGATTTAGCGTTATATGTCGCCTCAATTACGCCCATTCTTACCTTACAAGCAGTTATTTTCAGTTGCTTTTTTATCATTTGATCCATTTTCACCCTCCAAGTTTAGCAATAAATCTAAAGTTTATATTTTTTATTATATCATTTATTTTTTCATATTTCAACTATTTTGACAAAATATATCCTATAAGTTCAGCAATTGCTCCCTCATTATTTGTTTTCGTCAAATTCAAATCAGCAATTTTCTTAACCTCTGGCTGTGCATTTGCTGTTGCCACTCCTAAATCAGCAAAGCTAATCATTTCCATATCGTTATGGTAGTCGCCAACAGCTATAATTTTATAATCTTCCAACCCCATTAGCTTAATATATTCCTTTAACGCACTACCTTTTGAACAATTCTTAGGAAGCACCTCATAGAAAACATTAGCCGACTTAACGAAGTCAACATCATTATAGCCCTTAGAATCAATATAATCTATAAGCTTAGGCAGAATATCAGGGTTCATCGCAAACAAAGCTTTTACCCAGCCACCATCAGGTATTTTGTCCAATCCCATATAAACAGGATTTACCTTGCAAAGCTCAACATGCCTGTCCTCTACCTCGTTGTTTTGTGGTATATATATATTGTCAAGCGTCAGAATTTCACACGCAACCTCAGGGTTTTTATTTAAAACATCGGAAATAATTTCCCTTGAAACTTGTGGTAATTCCTTTTCAAACAGCGATTTTTCTTGTTCTAAGTCATAGATAATTGCACCATTATATAGTATAAATGGAATTTCCAACTGCAATTCATCAAAATAACACCGTACTGATTGGAGCGTTCTTCCTGTTGCAATCGTAAATTTTCCACCTAAACTTCTGAACTTTTTTATTGCGTCTAAATCTACTTTTGAAAGCACCTTATCGCTTGGCAAAAGCGTTCCGTCTAAATCAGTTATAAGTAATAACTTTGAAATATCCTCAAATAACTTCATTAATTACCAATTCTCCTTATCATATCTATAAAATAATCAGGCAAAGGACTGTCAAACTCCATATATTCTTCTGTAATAGGGTGAATAAACCCGATTTTCTTTGCATGGAGGCACTGCCCATCAATTCCCTTATATGCTTTTCCATAAACATCATCTCCCAAAACTGGATGCCCAACATATGACATATGAACCCTTATTTGATGTGTTCTTCCAGTTTCAAGCTTAATTCTAAGATGTGTATACTGCCTGTAATCTGCAATAACTTCATAATGGGTTATTGCATTTTTGGAATTTCTCTCCGTAACGCACATTTTTTTTCTGTC
>CAZSZG010000004.1:0-38866 GCA_964610805.1 uncultured Oscillospiraceae bacterium | reverse complement strand
TTTTTCAGGTTCAGGTATAGAAATTGTAATAATATCAGCATTTCTTTGCTTATAGTTCTTAGCAATCTTCTTATTATTCACTAAAACACTACCATTTTCAATAAGTCCCTGTAATGCAGTTCTTGTCAAATTCAAATCTTGTTCAGCAAGCCATTTATCCAGTCGCAAGCCCTCAAATTCCTTTTCAACAGTAATGGTAATATTATTCATCCTTTATCTCAACCTTTTCCTCATTCAATGCCAACTCTGATTTTGCTTTTTTGCCATCAATAAAAATTACATATACTGCGAGTATTATTGCACCAATTGTTACACAGCAATCTGCAAAATTGAATATAGCAAAATTAAATAATCTAACTTCTATATAGTCAACCACAACTCCACCACGAAAAATTCTGTCAATAAGATTTCCTATTCCACCACTAATCACAAGCATAAGGCTAAACATTAACAGCTTAGATGACTTTTTATAATTCTTAATAATAAAAATTATGCAAGCAGATACAAGAATGACCACTGATATGATTAGTAGCCACCTCATACCACTAAAGCTTCCAAACAACGCCCCATCATTTCCTAAATATGTTAGGTTGATTATCTCCTTGCCACCTATTTTTATAAACTGCCTAGAACTTTGCCCAGCCAAATTCTCTACTGCCCATATCTTAATTATCTGATCAATTCCAACCAAAGCACAAGATGCAATAAAAATAATAATTAACAAAATATCCCTCCACTAAAATTAATCAAATAGGGGTTCAAAATTTGAACCCCTATCTTTAATCTATAAGTTTAGCCTATTTAATCAATAACTGATGCACATCTTTCGCATAGTGTTGGGTGTTTTTCATTTTTGCCAACTTCTTCAGTGTACATCCAACAACGTTCACATTTTTCGCCGTCTGCTTTGATTGCGTTAAAGCTTATTCCGTCACTTTCAAACAAATCGCCCTTGAATTCTCCAGAATCGCCCTTAATAACTGTAACTTCAGAAACAATAGTAATTTTAGCAAGTTCATCAGATAATGCCATAACTTTCTCAAACTTTTCGTCACTATTGCACAATATTTCCAATTTAGCCTCAAGTGATGCACCAATTACCTTATCAGTACGCTTAATTTCAAGTGCTTTCTTAGCATCCTCACGCAATGCTGATATTAAATTCCACTTATTGCTGAACTCATCAGAGAATATAAGACCAGATTTACTTGGCATTTCATTAAGTGAAATACTAGTTGTATCTTCATCGTCAGTATGAGGAATATAAGACCAAATTTCTTCGGCTGTATATGGTATAATTGGTGAAATCAACCTAGAAATAGCACTCAAAATCTTGTAAATTGTTGTCTGTGCAGCACGTCTTTGATTAGAATTTTCCTCTTCACAATATAATCTATCCTTAATAATATCCAAATAAAAATTAGACATATCAGTAACACAAAAGCTGTAAATGCTATGGAAAGCTATATGGAAATCAAAGTCATCATAGCCTTTATTAACCCTATCAATCAAGCTATCAAGACGCATTAATGCCCACTTATCAATTTCTAGTAAATCCTCATTTTTTATACTATCTGTATTAGGATTAAATCCAGTACCATTTGAAATATTACCCAAAATAAATCTTGCAGTGTTTCTAATCTTTTTATAAGCATCAGAAAGCTGTTTCAATATTTCTGGAGAAATTCTTATATCTGAATGATAATCAGATGATGCAACCCATAACCTTAAAATATCTGCACCGTATTGCTTGATAATTTCCTCAGGAGCAATTCCATTCCCCAAAGACTTCGCCATCTTTTTGCCTTCGCCATCAACAACCCAACCATGTGTACAAACAGCCTTATATGGTGCTGTTCCATTCCAAACAACAGATGTAAGAAGTGATGATTGGAACCAACCTCTGTACTGGTCAGCACCCTCAAGATATAAATCAGCAGGCCAACGCAAGTTATCACGCTCCTGCAAAACTGCCGCATGTGAAACACCACTATCAAACCAAACGTCCATAATATCAGTTTCTTTTGTAAATTCAGAACAGCCACATTCACATTTCACACTACTAGGAATAAAATCCTTAAGCTCTCTTGTGTACCATGCATCAGCACCTTCTGCTCTAAATAAATCAGAAATTGCCTTTATAGTTATATCGTTAACAATTGGTTTATTGCAATCCACACAGTAAATAATAGGAATCGGAACTCCCCATGTACGCTGTCTTGAAATGCACCAGTCACTTCTGTCACGAACCATCCCTTTAATTCGCTCTTCACCCCATGATGGTATCCATCTTACGTCCTCAATTGCCTTTATTGCCTCATCCTTAAAGCCATTAATCGAACAGAACCACTGCTCAGTAGCTCTGAAAATAATAGGATTATTACATCTCCAGCAATGTGGATATTGGTGAATAATCTTCTCAACTGCAAGCAAACTATTTTCTTCTTCAAGTCGCTTTGCAATAACTTTATTTGATGCCTCTGTTGATAAGCCACTAAATTCACCAGCTTCATCAGTCAGCTTTCCCTTAGAATCAACAGGAACTATTATCCCAATTTCAGGATACTTCTTACAAACCTCAAAGTCATCTACACCATGTCCAGGAGCAGTATGAACGCAACCCGTACCACTTTCAAGTGTAACATGGTCGCCTATGATTATTGGTGACTTTCTATCAAAAAGAGGGTGCTTTGTTTGAACATTTTCCAAATCCTTGCCATCGAACAAACCCAATGTTTCATACTCATCAATCTTAGCTGACTTCATTGTTGCCTCAACAAGTTCAGCCGCCATTACATAGTATTCACCACTCGCCTTAACCAATGTATATTTATAATCAGGACCTAAACAAATAGCAAGATTTCCTGGTATTGTCCATGTTGTTGTTGTCCAAATTACAAAATAAACATCCTTTAAATCAACACCTAGCGGAGTAAATAAACCCTTATCATCTGTTACATTGAATTTCACAAATATTGAATAACATGGGTCGTTTGCATACTCAATTTCAGCCTCAGCCAAAGCAGTATTGCAATCTGGACACCAGTACACAGGCTTCAATCCCTTATACATATACCCATCATTAGCCATCTTGCCGAAAACTTCAACTTGTTTAGCCTCAAAGTCAGGCTTCAGTGTTAAATACGGATTTTCATAATCTCCCCAACAGCCCAAGCGTTTAAACTGTGACATTTGGTTATTGACATGAGTCATCGCAAAATCCTGACAATGCTTACGCAATTCAACAGGAGAAATTGCACCATCCTGTACACCGATTGACTTCAACGCTTTTAGCTCGATTGGCAAACCATGCGTATCCCAACCTGGAACATAGGGTGCACAAAATCCAGACATATTCTTATATCTAATAATTATGTCCTTCAGTGTTTTATTTAAGGCAGTACCTAAATGGATTTCCCCATTAGCATATGGAGGTCCATCATGCAAAACATAAAGAGGCCTGCCCTCATTTTTCTCCACCATCTTATAATACGTTCTGTTTTCTTCCCAATTAGACAAAGTATCAGGTTCTCTTTTAGGTAAATTACCTCTCATTGGGAACTTGGTAGCTGGTAAACTTAGGGTTTTATTGTAATCCTGTGACATCGTATACTTCCTTTGCATTAATTTATAGCTGACAAATAAGCTTATATATACTTAACATTATTTATTATTCTGTCCAAACTGTAATTCTCCAAACTTTGATTCATAAGAACCATTAGCACCGTTAGAGCCAGTAAATTTCTGTGCTGAAAAGGTTGTAGTAGCAGCAAAAGAATCCTTCATATTTTCCTCAGTAGGAACAACTTCTTCCTGTTCTTCTTCCACTGGTTGACTATCCTCATACTCCTCCTCATCAGTTTCAGGTAAAGCTGAAATCATCTCGAGATGAACCTTATACATATCGAACAAAGTTTTCTTAAATTCAGTTACCTCACGTTGAGTTTTCGATAAAATTGCCCTTTCCTTTTCGATTGCAACTTGATTTTTCTCAACAGCAGTTTCATATCTCTGTTCAGCTTCTTCAATCATATTAGATGACTTTGCTTCTGCTTCATTCAAGATATTCTGTGCCTTTTCCTGTGCCTCAGCAACAACTCTATGTCCCTGTTTTTGTGCACCCAACAACGCATCCTTCAATGCATCCTCATCCTGTCGATACTCACGAACCTTGTCAGCAAGAATTTGAAGCTTGCTTTCTATATCATTGCGTTCTTTTTGCATCATTGTTAATTCAGAAACAAGTTCTTTTAAAAAGTCATCAACTTCTTCCTGCTTATAGCCGAAAGCAGCTTTTTCAAACCTTTTATTACTAATGTCTTTTGCATTAATCAACTTTCTCACCTCTTACACATATTTTTTTATCTCAATATGAATTCTTCCCTTTTTAGTTGTTCCATTTATCTCGCTAAGAATAAATTTTCCATAACCCCTTATCGAAAAAACATCACCCTGTTTCAAAATCATAGACGAAGCTTCAACTGGAAAATGATTTACCGCTACACAACCCATTTTAATAATCTGTGTCGATTTTTCACGGCTTTGCTTTATCGCTGTACTAACGACAGCATCAAGCCTTAATGAAGCAACTGTATCCTTAATTACTATAAAATTATGTTGAACATCTAAATAAAATTCTTCATCATCAGTTATTCTAACTCCGACTTTACCAATTTTATTTATCTCATTCAGTAATAATTTACTTACAGAATCGCTTACCATCACTTGTGCCTTACCATCAGCAACTATAATATCGCCAACGGCATCTCTCTTTACTTGCAACGCCATAATTGTGCCAAGAAAATCTCTATGCGAAAGTGTATCCGCCTTCCGAAAGTGAAAAGTTAGACATTTTATTGGCACATCTATTAAATCAGGATTATCATATTCATCATGAATACACAGAATTTTCCTTTCTGAGTCCTCATAACCACCCCAAGTAAAATATTTTAGTTTAGGATAATCTTTTACATCCATCGACTTTTCATCTACCTTAGGTTTATTGCTTTGAATTTTCAAGCCAGACACAACCAAAGCACACTGTCTTTCATCTAAAAAAGAAGTGTATCTTGACATAGAATTCTTCAAACATAGCTCAATCATATCTTGAATTTTTGCAATAAGTAGCTTATCTGCATCACTCAATTTATTATAATTGAAAGCTGTAAACACTAGATAATTACTCCATTACTTTCTAATTCGCCAACTAAATCCTCACCAATAAAATCCACATTATAAGGTGTGATAATATAAGTAAGATTAGCAACAGGCTTCAAACTCCCACCATTAGCATACGCAACACCGACTAAAAAGTCAATTATTCTTCTTTTATTATCAGCAGAAGCTGTTTCCAAATTCAAAACTACTGTTTTCTTTGCTATTAAGTGGTCAGCAATCTGTTTAGCATCTGTAAAAACCTCAGGTTTTACTAGAACAACCTGCAATTGTGTAGTAGCCTGTATATTTACAACCTTATTTCTTCTCTCCTCAGATGTTTCATAAGATTGATGTTCTCTAGCAAAGCTCTGTGTTTCTTGTTGTTGCTCCTGAGCATATTCCTCATCATCTGGTGGCAGAAAAAATTCTTTTATACTCTCTAAAATTCTCATCATAAATCTCCTCTTCTATGCATTCTTAAATATATTTTATAATTAGTTTCTATCTACAAAAAGACCTATACCATTTTTTATTAACTACTAATAAATCCTTGCACCGAAAAGAGCACTTCCAACCCTAATCATATTCGCTCCATATTTTATTGCAATCTGGTAATCCTTTGACATACCCATTGAAAGAATCTTCATATCTATATTATCTATGTTTTCTTCTGAAATGTCAATATAAAGTTTCTGCATTTTATAAAAAATTTCTTCTGGCGAGTTAATGGGTGGTATAGCCATAAGTCCTTTTATTTTTATATTATGCAATTTAGATAATTCCAACATCGTATCCATAAGCATATTTGGTGATATTCCATACTTGGACTCTTCTCCACCAATATTAACCTCAATCAGAACATCTTGTATTTTGCCCACTCTTTCTGCTAACTTATTAATTTCACTTGCAATCTTAACACTGTCAACAGATTGAATAAGAGCTACATCATCAATTAAATACCTAACCTTATTTGTCTGAAGATGCCCAATAAAGTGGATATCTGCTTTTTTATTATAATAATCTTTTTTAACCAAAAACTCCTGAACTCTATTTTCGCCAATTTTTTTTATACCACATGAAATTGCATAATTAACGGCTTCAGGTGCTACTGTTTTTGTAACAGCAATAATATCGATCTTATCATCAACCTTTCGATACTTAGCCACTGACTCCTCAACATTATACAAAATCCTTTTATAATTTTCCTCAATATAACTAAAACTAGTTTCCATTTGCATCAATGCCCTCTACAATAATATCGTCGTATAATACTACATATTCGCTACCCTTATTTATATTTGAAATGACATACTTATCACCCTCAAATATTACATCAAGCTTTTTAAACAAAACCTGTTCCCCAAGCTTAACATAAACGCCCCTGTAATTAGTGGTTTTTTTAACTTTTTCTCCAGTAATCTCATCGGTTACAGTTTCCTCAATATCCTTAAATCGCATTGCATCTCTCGGAACCTTAACCCCTTCATATACACCCTTTATCATCTCTACTCGTTCAGTTCTATGTTGTACAAGGTCGTATGTAAGCTTATCACAGGATAAAATCACAATGCTTTCATTTGCATTGTCCGTTGGCTTAATCCTTTCAACAACTGCTCTAACCTGTTGTGGAGTTGATTCTAATTTCAGATATAATGATTCAGTTTCTGAATATTTATTATTCGAGTTATCAATTACGCCCACTATATACCATTTATATCCCTCAATAGTTTTCCCCAAAACGCCTTCTGTATTTTCGGAAACATTATCATTGACAGAATTAATATAATCAACTGTTAAATTATCAATATTCGCCTTAGTAAGCTCGTCCTCATAGCCATCAATATAGCTTACAAAATAAGAAGACTCATTTGAAATAATCCTATCAATCGGAGAAGACTGGCTTGCTTTAAGTGAATCTATTTCAGCTTGAATTTCATTAATGTTTTGTTGAATATTAAGACGATATTCATCGGAATTACCTGTAACCATTTGCATTGTACTTATCAATATAAGCAGTTCTTCCTTATTCTTTGCAAGAGAATTAATATCATTCATTTCAAGGTCATAAACAGTGCTTTTATACTTTTCTAAAATCAGATTTGACAATGAGGCTGGCTTCTCAACATCACTTGTTCCAGGATTTTCTATTTTCTTTAATATGCTAAGTTCATGGTTCAAATTTTCAATCTTCTGCCTAGTCTCTATTTCTGTATCAGATGCATAAATCTCGGCAATTGTCGTTCCTTTCCCAAGCTTACCGCCATCAAGAACAGAATAACTCACCGCACCGCTTCCATTATACAGTACTGGCTTCTCATCTCTGACATAAACTCCCTTGAACGTAATTGAATCCTCTGCAGTTGCCAAAATCGCAGTTTCAGTCACAAATTCTTTATTGACAAGATGATAAACAACACTTGAAACCATTAGTGTAACAAAAACCACAAGCAAAGCAACCAACACTTTTGACGTATTAGTATTCATTTTAAATTACCTTTTATGAATTTCTATCTTCAGAATCTAAAATAGAAATTGTCCTTAATGGAATAATAGTTGAAATTGCGTGCTTGTACACTAAATTTTGCTTGTTTTCACAATCAAGTATAACTGTAAAATTATCAAACCCTTTTACAGTTCCCTTAAATTGAAATCCATTTGTTAAAAAAATGGTAACAGGAATCTTTTCTTTTCTTGCCTGATTTAGAAAAATATCCTGCAAATTCATTGGTTTATTCATTTTAACAACAAACTCCCTCTTTTAAATTTGTAGCACTTTTTATTTTCCATAACACTCAACAACATCATTAATTTAAACATTCATTACATTATACCATATATTTTTTTATTTGGCTATAACTTTTTTACATTCATATAAAAATTTTTCCAATGTATCAAATTTATCTAGCATTATCCAGTTTATTTTCTCATTTCTTCTAAACCAAGTCAATTGTCTTTTAGCATAATGTCTAGTTTCTAGCTTTATTTTCTCCAAACATTCAGCTAAACTGCTAGCACCTTTAAAATATGGTATTAACTCTTTATAGCCGATAGCTTGATTTGATGTAAGCAACGTGTTATCGTTATTCTCATTGCTTTCTGCTTTATATATAGCCTCACATTCCTCAACAAGCCCATTCTCAACCATAATATCAACACGCTTATTTATCCTATTGTATAATATATCCCTATCAGAAAAAGTCAAGCCAATCATTTTATAATCATAAGGACTAGCAATTCGCCTACTTTCGACCTTTAATTCACTCAGTTTTCTACCAGTAAGCTCATAAACCTCAATCGCTCTCACAATCCTTATAAGATTATTTGCGTGAAGGGTGTCGGCTGTTTCAATGTCAATCCTTTTTAACCTTTCAAGCAAAGCCTCATTTCCAAACTCCTCTGCCTCTGCCACAAGCCTTGCTCTTAAATCCAAGTCTGACTTGATTTCTGAAAACTGAATATTCTCCAGAAGTGAAGATATATATAATCCAGTCCCCCCTACAACAATCGGAAGTTTGTTACAATTTTTAATATAATTTATCTTTTCTTTAGCAATATCAACATAATTAGCAACACTAAAACTTGTATTTCTATCCAATAAGCCAATAAGATGATGTGGAACACCTTGCATTTCCTCTACACTTGGTTTAGCTGTTGCAATATCCATACCCTTGTAAATCTGCATAGAATCAGCCGATATTATCTCACCATTATAAAGCTTTGCAAGCTCTACACCCAACGCTGTTTTTCCTGAAGCAGTAGGGCCAACAACCGCTAAAACAGGTATCTTTTCACTCATTTTATCTATTATCCCCTTTTAAACTGCTTTTCCATTTCTCTCTTTGACAACGAAAACATTACAGGTCGCCCATGAGGACAATGTCGAATATTTTCATTAAAATACACTTGTTCTGCAAGTGATTTTAGCTCCTCTAAGCTGTTCTTATCATTCGCCTTAATTGCTGCCTTGCAAGCAAATGTGTGAAACATATCGTCAAGTAATTCCGTTTGTGGATTTATCTTGTTCATATGCAAATTTTGAGATATTTCAGGAATAACCTCATCCATATCTAGCTTTTCCAAATAAGTCGGTATCGCAATAGCTGAAACATATGGCTTCTTATCAAAATCAAACTTAAATCCCATCTTGCTGAGTTCCTCACTACTGCTAAGCATTGCATCATATTCATCAATAGACAATAAAACCTTACAAGGTGTAATCAAAAATTGACTCTCCATATTATCACCCTGAGTTTTAAGATTTTCATATATTATACGCTCATGTGCAGCGTGCTTGTCAATAATTATTACATTATCCTCAACCTCAGCCATAATGTAATTCAGAAATGCCTCACCTATAATTCGTACAGTTGGTTTAGGTTTTTCCAATTGCACATTAGTTTCAGAAATCTCCTCTTGATTTTTCTCAAGCGATGAGCTATTAATATATTTAAAGCCATCAATATTGCTTTCCTGTTCATTATTCTCGTTTTGTATATCACTATCATTTTCAGTAACTTTTATAGTCGATACATCTTCAGATTCATCCATTTCTTCAATCGTAGGCATTATAATAACAGATTCGTCAACTCTTTTTCTATTCTCTGTTCTCTCATACGGCACTTGTGTTTGACTTTGTGTAACAGGTGCTTGACCAAGCGACTGCTGTTGAAAATCCTCAGGTTCATCTTCCTTACTTAGCCAATCATTTTGCTTTTTCATTTGAAATTCATAAATTAACCCAGACTTCATTAATGCATTCTTAATAGCAAAATAAATACTGTTAAATATAAGCTTTTCATCTGAAAACCTAACCTCTATTTTAGCTGGATGAACATTCACGTCCACAATTGATGGTGAAATATCAATTTTCAATACACAAGCTGGAAACTTCCCAACCATGATTAAATTTTTATACGCCCCTTCTAAAGCAACATTACAAGTTACTGACTTAACGTATCTACCATTTATGAAAAAATTCTGAAACGAACGATTATGCTTTGAATACAGTGGTTTTACTGTAAATCCAGTAACACTAATACCATTTTCCTTATAATCCACCTCAATCATATCATGTGCAAAATTTTTGCCATATACAGAATAAATCGCTGAAAAAAGTGAGCCATCACCCGTTGAATTAAAATCAAGCTTATTATCCCTTATCAGCTTTATTGAAACTTCTGGATGAGAAAGTGCAATCTTTTGCAATATAAAAGATATTGCATTTGCCTCTGTAACGTCCTTCTTCATAAACTTTTGGCGTGCTGGCACATTATAAAACAAATCACGAATAATAATAGTCGTACCATCGGGACAGCCAGTTTTCTGATTAAGCTTTTCAACACTGCCCTCTATTTTATAATTTATACCATACTCATCATCAATCTGCTTTGATAAAACTTCAACCCTTGATACCGCTGCAATTGATGCAAGAGCCTCACCCCTAAAGCCAAGTGTTTCTATGTCATCCAAATCGCTTTTCTTATTTACCTTACTCGTTGCATGACGTAAAAAAGCTGTTGCAATATCACCCTTAGATATTCCACAACCGTCATCAACTATCTTCATGTAGGTAGTTCCACCATTTTTTATCTCGACAGTTATATGACTTGCACCTGAATCAATTGAATTTTCTACAAGTTCCTTTATCACTGACGCAGGACGCTCTATAACCTCTCCAGCCGCAATAAGCTCTGAAATTTCCCTACTCAATACCATTATTTTTGCCATTTTTCCACCCTCAAATGAGTTTCATCAAATCTTCTATAAACTCTCTACATTCCTCATCAGTCAATTCATCAACATTTGTTTTTCTTAGCTTATCTGCAATAACCTCATTATTCAATGAAGAAAAACTAATTTGAGCATCATTCTTATTTGATAAAGTATTGTCACTATTCGAGTGGTCCTCCATTTCTAAGAGAAAGTCTTTTGCTCTGGAAATAACCTTATTAGGAATACCAGCGAGCCTTGCAACATCAATTCCATAGCTATCATCAACGCCACCAGGCACAATTTTCCTTAGAAATCTTATTTTATCACCATGCTTTTTTACTGCAATACTGAAATTTCTTATACCCTCATTTGTATATTCAAGTTCAATCAACTCATGATAATGAGTCGCAAAAAGCGTTTTACATCCAAGCGACCTTGAATTACAAATATGCTCTGCAACAGCTTTAGCAATGCTTACTCCATCAAATGTAGACGTTCCTCTGCCAACCTCATCAAGTATTACAAGGCTGTTTTTTGTAGCATATCTTAATATATCTGCAACTTCGCTCATCTCAACCATAAAGGTACTCTGCCCAGCAGATAAATCATCTGACGCACCAACTCTTGTGAATATTTTATCTGCAACAGAAATTTTTGCATATCTAGCAGGAACAAAGCAACCAATCTGTGCCATTAGTGTAATCAATGCTACCTGTCGCATATATGTAGATTTACCCGACATATTAGGTCCAGTAATTATAGACATTCTATTCGCCTTAACATCTAAATAAGTATCATTCGGTACAAAAACTTCTTCCTTTAGCATTAACTCAACAACAGGGTGACGGCCGTCTTTTATATCAATAACACCATCAATAGAAATTTCAGGCTTTCTATATAAATTTTTCAGTGATACATTTGCAAACGAACAAAGTACGTCAATCGTTGCAACGGCATTAGCTGTATTCTGGACAACTTCAAGCTTGTTTGCAAGAAAATCACGAATTTCTGTGAAAATATCCGCCTCAAGCAGTAACGCTTTTTCCTTTGCACTTAATATATCATTCTCCGTATTTTTCAGTTCCTCCGTAATAAATCGCTCACAGTTTGCAAGCGTTTGTTTACGAACATATTCCTTAGGAACTAAATCATAGTAAGACCTTGTAATCTCAATATAATAACCAAAAACTCGGTTATATCCAATCTTCAAATTCTTAATCCCTGTTCTATCACGTTCCCTCTGTGCAATAGCCTCTATAATATCATTTCCGTTTGACATAGTGTTACGAAGCTTATCCAAATCCTTGTTAAACCCATCCTTAATAACCCCACCGTCCTTTACAGAAACAGGTGGCTCGTCCATAATAGAGTTCTCAACAAGGTTAGATATATCCTCAAGAGTTGAGATATTATCGTTCATAAGGCATAGCAGTTTTGAATCTTTCAGTTTATTCAATTGCTCTTTTAAAAGAGGAAGCTGTAATGAAGTTACTGACAGCGATTTTAAATCTCTTGGTGTTGCAGTTTTATATACAACCCTCGTCATTAAGCGTTCTAAGTCATATACCTTTTCTAAAACATCACAAATTTCCATCAATACAACAGACTTTTTAAAAAGCTGTTCAACAGCCTCAAGCCTTTCCATAATCCTTGCAGGACTAATAAGTGGCTGTTCTATATAGGATTTAAGCAAACGCTTTCCCATTGAAGTTTTAGTTGAATCCAACACCCAAAACAACGAGCCTTTTTTCGTCTTATCCCTCAATGTTTCAGTAAGCTCAAGATTACGTCTTGCAGTTAAATCCAAGCCCATATACTGATTTTCTGTTTGTATATTTATTGAAGTAAACCTTCCAACAAGTGTTTTCTGCATTTCTGAAATATAATCAAATAAACCACAAACGCATGAAGCATCTATGCCATCTTTATCCAACCCCAGATATTCAAATGAATCAGCTGAAAACTGTGTTAAAACAACAGGGTTCTTCTGTTCAAATGAAAAGCACACATCATCACGCAAAGTTACCGAACTTTTTAGTCTAGTTTTTATGAAATCAGTTACTGCTTTTAAACTTAAAAACTCTGAATTAAAAACTATTTCAGATGGGCTATATCTTGATAACTCATTAATAATATCAGTTTGTATGTCCTTGCCTTTTTTTACAGAAAGATTAACCTCTCCCGTTGAAATATCAGCAAAGCACAAAGCACATTCCTCACCCTTATAATACAATGAACACAGGTAATTATTGCTTGAATCGTCAAGCATACTGCTTTCAATCAATGTTCCAGGAGTAACAACCCTAACAACATCTCTTTCAACAATCCCCTTGCCTTCAGTCGGGTCAGTTATCTGCTCGCAAATAGCAACCTTATAACCTGCCTCAATAAGCCTTTTTATATATACCTCACTGCTATGATACGGAACTCCACACATAGGGGCACGCTCTTCAAGTCCACAATCCCTACCCGTTAATGTAAGCTCCAGTACTTTTGATACAGTTATAGCATCATCAAAAAACATCTCATAAAAATCACCAAGACGAAAAAACAATATATGTCCCTCGTATCTTTTTTTAATCTCCATATATTGCTTCATCATTGGTGAAACCTTATTTTTATCTATTCCCATTAAAAGCTTCGCTCCTTAACTCCTACACACAATCAAGCTGATTTTAGTGGCAACCACTACAACTAGAACAACTGCCACCACAACTACTCTCTTCACCACAGGTTTCAGGGTCTTCTCCATTTGCACTCATTGTTATAATATTGTTAATCTGTGACAAAATATCGTCCATTGCATTTTTAGCATCGTTAAACGCAAGCATATTTGGATTAGCCATAATCTTACCATAAAGTTCCTTAATCTCTGTATCAAGGTCTTTCAATTTTTCTGTATTCTTTTCATCTTTTGACATTTCCATATTCAAATCAACACGCTTTAAATTGAACTCACCAATCAACGCCTGTAAATCCTCGTCCTTATCATTCATTTCCTTAGCAGCAAAATATGCCTTATATCTTTCGTCCTCTTGTAGCATCTTACCTAATTCTCTTGTCTTTTCAATAATATCCATAATAATTCTCCTTATTTAATTTATATTTTTATTCAACTAACTCACCTATTACAGCCCAGTTTCTTGAATCAATAATCTTAACCTTTACAAACTGACCTATAAGATTTTTTGGTGCTTCAAATTCAACAATAATGAACTCATTGCTTTTACCATAAAGACAGCCCTCAGCATTTTTACTCTCGCCATCAACTAAAACTGTCATAGTTGTTCCGATAAAACGCTTATATCTTTCAGTTGCAATATTTCTTTGCAATGCCAAAAGAGTTCGTGTACGGTTGCTTTTTTCTTCATAGCTTATGCTATCATCAAGCAACGCTGCCTTTGTGCCACTTCTTTTTGAGTATATAAAAGTATAAACATTGTCATACTCTACTCGCTTTAAAAATTCAATAGTCGCATTAAATTGCTCTTCTGTTTCATTTGGAAATCCTACAATAATATCTGTGGAAAATGAAAAATCAGGCATTTGCAATCTCGCATAGTCTATAATTTCCAAATATTTTTCTACTGTATACTTCCTATTCATCGCCTTTAATATCTCATTACTTCCACTTTGAACAGGCAAATGCATATGCTTTGCGACCTTTTTACATTGGATTATAGCATCAATCAACTCAACACTTGCATCTTTAGGGTGGGATGACATAAATCTTATCACAAATTCCCCATCAATCTCATTTAACATTCGTAAAAGTTCCGAAAAACTAATACCACCCTCCAAATCATTGCCATATGAGTTAACATTTTGTCCTAGTAACATAATCTCCTTATAGCCATCTGCCACTAGATTTGTAACCTCAGCAATAATTGCATCATGATTTCTACTGCGTTCCCTGCCCCTAACATACGGTACTATACAGTATGTACAGAAATTATTACAGCCATACATAATAGGAACAGACGCCTTAAAGCTACTATCCCTCACCATTTCCATCTGTTCAGAAACAGGCTTAATGTATTCCGTTGTGTCAAATGCGTGTTTTTTTCCATTAAAAACATCAAGTAATAACTTGGGTAATTCTTCTAAAGCCGATGTACCAAAAACTATATCTATAAATGGATACGACTTTTTTATCCGCTCCACAACGTGTTCTTCACTTGCCATGCACCCACATAAGCCCACTATTAAACCAGGATTTTTCTCCTTGAGATGTTTAACTGAACCTATTACGCCAAAAACCTTATCCTCTGCACTCTCTCTAACAGCACAAGTGTTAAAAATAATAACGTCAGCATTATCGTAGCTTTCGGTAAATCCGTAACCCATCTGCATCAGTATACCTTTTATCTTTTCGCCATCAGAAAAATTCAGCTGACAACCAAAGCTATGGACATGGGCAAGCAGTGGGCTTTCCCTACTCTCAGCAATTTTTCTTACAGACTGAATTAAACCATGCATATAATTTGTAGTTTTCAAACTATCCTCCCAACTTTATAATATTTTAATTATAACATAGCTTATATCTTTTTACAAGATTTTTAACTAACTTTTTCAAAACAAAAAAACCAGCCCAATTGTAATATTAATACTAATTATAGCAGAAAGAAAAGACTTATAAAAGAATTCTGTTTTTTATAAACGCTGTAATTACGTTGATATTTACAAAATAAAATTATTTTTCAAAAAACTATTGACAAACATTTTGATATGTGATAGAATATATAACGTTGAAGAAAACAATACACAAATTAATAAAGACCTTTACAAATTAAAATTTTCATGCATACAAATTAAATTTGCGGGTGTAGTTCAATGGTAGAATTCCAGCCTTCCAAGCTGGTTACGTGGGTTCGATTCCCATCACCCGCTCCAATGCTTTTAAAGCATTTACCCCCTAACTTTTCTGGGGGTAAATTTATGAATGCGCCTTTAACTCAGTTGGATAGAGTAACTGCCTTCTAAGCAGTAAGCCATTGGTTCGAGTCCAATAAGGCGCACCAATCTTTTTTAAAACAATATATGGTGGGTATAGCGTAGTTGGTTAACGCGTCAGTTTGTGGCACTGAAGACCGTGGGTTCGAATCCCATTATCCACCCCACACAAAGCTCTTGAACATATTATAATGTTCAAGAGCTTTTTTATTTGCATTATTATCCTTAGGAATTATTTTAAGTTTTAAGTAGCCTTGCCAAATTGTATTGACTAAATCGGTGAAATTTGTTATATTAATTATACTAAAAGAAATAAATGTTGCAATCAAGGCTTTATAAATATCATATATTATTTCATAATTGGAGTTGTTATTTTGAAATTTGCCAAGAAAACAGATGTATTTATTATTTTGGTTGTTATTATAATTAGTATTGTTGGACTTTTGGTATATAGATTTATTTTTTCTAGAAAGCCAGCAAAGGCTGAAATATATTACAAATCGGAATTGGTAGAAATTGTTGATTTAACTAATGCAAAGGAAAAAACATTCTCCATTCCACAAAATAAAAATGTAGTTTTTCAAGTGTTTAGCGATGGAAGTATCTGCTTTTCAGAGTCAAATTGTCCTGATAAGGTTTGTATTCACTCGGGAAAGCTTGATACTATTGGGGAAAGTGCTGCTTGTCTGCCAAATGAAATAATATTGAAAATAGTTCCAAAGAAAAATAGAAGTAGTGACGATATTGACATAGTTGCTGGTTAGAAAGGTTTTTATGGCTATAAATAAACAGTTGGAAACTTCCAACTTAAACAAAACAAAACGAATGGTTTTAACGGGTTTACTTTTCGCTATTGCCCTTGTGCTTTCGTTAGTTGAAAATTCTTTGCCACCGTTGGTGTTTGCTGTTCCTGGCGTTAAAATAGGGCTTTCAAACATCGTTGTTATGTATTCCTTATTCTTTCTAGGAAAAAGGGAAGCCTATATGATTGCAATTCTAAAGGCTGGATTTGTTATTATTATACGAAGTCCCGTTTCAGCTTTTTTGAGCCTAGTGGGTGGAGTACTTTCAATAACCATAATGCTTATATTCTTGTTGATTTTCAAAGAGAAAATTTCTTATCTGATTATTAGCATAATAGGTGCAGTTTTTCATAATATAGGTCAATTAATTGCAATTTCCATTGTTTATACAAGTATTTATATTTTAGCTTATATTCCAGTGCTGTTAATATCAGGAGTTGTTGCCGGAACTTTAACTGCTGTTTTGCTAAGGCTTGTTTTGCCAGCTTTTAATAAGCTTGGGCTAAAATAGTAAGATTACTAATGAATAGGTGCAGTAAATTACTGTCCCTTATATTTTTGAGGTGGAATAGTTGAACAAAAGAATTCTTTCAATACTCATTATAATTATTTTTAATATAAATTTTGTTGCTTGTAGTGCAAATAAAAAGCAACGACATGAGGCTGAATTTCTGTTGCTTTTTGATACAATTACTCAAGTTGTTGCATATACCGAAACCAAAGAAGAATTTGACAACTTCTCCAGTCTTATTTATGATGGCTTAAAGGAATATCACGAGCTTTTTGATATTTACAACGATTATGAGGGCATAAATAATATTAAAACTATAAATGATAATGCTGGGATTTCCCCTGTAAAAGTTGATAAAAAAATTGTGGATTTACTTAAATTCTCCAAACTAGAATATGAAAACAGTAATGGGAAATTCAATATTGCATTCGGTTCTGTGCTTGAAATTTGGCATAAATATCGTGAAAAAGGTATCGAAAACCCTGAAAACGCTTCCCTTCCTACTATGCAAGAACTTAAATCTGCTGAACAGCATACTGAAATAGATAACATAATCATAGACGAAAACGCCTCAACTGTGTACCTTGCAGACTCTCAAATGAGCATTGATGTTGGGGCGATTGCAAAAGGCTATGCAACAGAGCGTGTTTGCCAGCTTGCTATTGAAAACGGCTATACTTCAGGGCTTGTTAGCGTTGGAGGGAATATTCGTGCAATCGGCAATAAAGACGAGGACGGTACTGCTTGGAATGTTGGAATACAAAACCCTAATAATGAACATTCTAATAAAATAATTTACACAACTCTTTTAACCAATAAATCCCTTGTTACAAGTGGCGATTATCAGCGATATTATGTGGTTGATGGCAAAAAGTACAACCATATAATTGACCCCGACACTTTAATGCCAGCAGAATATTTCAAATCTGTAACTATAATATGTGAGGACTCTGGAAAAGCTGACTCACTTTCCACCATTGTTTTTAATATGCCTTTTGAGGAGGGGCTTGAGTATATTAATAACATTCCCGATACTGAGGCTGTTTGGGTTTTGCAAGACGATTCAATAAAGTACAGTGAAAACTTTGAAGATTATATCATGAACTAATTGTACTATAAAAACTGGGAATACTGATACGAAAGCTTTAAGCTTAACATCAGTATTCCCTTATTCATATTATTTCGCTGTTACAATAAGTTCTTCGCCCTCAGCTGTTATAGATATTTCGGATATTCCACCGATTTTTTCTATAATAATTTCAGCAACCTTATCTTCAACTTCCTTACGGATTACTCGCCTAATATCCCTCGCACCAAACTTTTTATCGAATGATTTATCAGCAATCTTAGCAAGTGCCTTATCATCATACTTTATTGTTATAGCTTTCTCAGCAAGTGGTTCTTTCATTTCATCAATCATTAATGCCGCTATTTTTTCATAGCTTTCCTTTGATAAAGGCTTGAACACAACAACTTCATCTATTCTACTCAAGAATTCAGGTCTTAGGAATTCTGACAAGCCTTTTATTGCCTTATCAGATGAAATTTCTTGAATAGTCCTGTTAAATCCAACACCAACGCTCTTATCAGTTGAACCAGCATTAGATGTCATTACAATAACTGTATTTTCAAAGCTTACAGTTCTTCCCTGTGCGTCAGTGATTTTACCCTCATCTAAAATTTGTAGAAGAATATTCATTACATCTGGATGTGCTTTTTCAATCTCATCAAAAAGTATTACAGAATATGGTCTTCTCCTCACCTTTTCAGTAAGCTGTCCAGCCTCGTCATAACCGACATATCCTGGAGGTGAACCTATAATCCTTGATACAGCGTGTTTCTCCATAAACTCTGACATATCAAGTCGAATTAATGGTTCTGTTGAATCAAACATCTCGGTTGCAAGTACCTTTACAAGCTCCGTTTTCCCCACTCCAGTAGGTCCAACAAAGATGAACGATGCAGGACGGCGACGCTTTGAAAGCTGTACCCTTGTGCGTTTTATTGCACTTGCAAGTAACTTAATAGCCTCATCCTGTCCAATTATATTCTCTTTTAGCTTTTCATCCAAATTTGCAATCTTAACAAATTCTGTTTCTGCAATTTTATTTGCAGGTATCCCAGTCCAAAGCTCGATAACCTTTGCTAAATCATTTTCTGTAACATTAACGCTTTTAGCCTTAGGTTCTAGCTCTGAAACAGTATCTTTAATCCTAATTATATCAGCTTTAATTTCTGCAAGAGATTTATAATCAGGCTCTTCCTGTTCCTCAATAACTTTCTCCATTTCTACAAGCGTTGAAAGTTTTCTAGTTGCCTGTTCGTATTCAGCAATCTCAGGACTTCTTATATTAGTACAAGCACAACTTTCGTCCATGAGGTCGATAGCCTTATCAGGAAGAAAACGGTCAGTAATGTATCTTTCAGACAATACAGCACATAGTCTTATTAATTCATCATTAATCTTAACCTTATGGTAATCCTCATAATAGCACTTAATACCCTTTAGCACATCAATTGTATCCTCAATTGTTGACTCATTAACAACAACAGGCTGGAAACGCCTTTCAAGTGCACTATCCTTTTCAATATACTTACGGTACTCAACAAATGTTGTCGCACCAATTACCTGTATTTCTCCTCTGGATAATGCAGGCTTTAGAATATTCGCTGCATTCATTGAGCCTTCGGAATCACCTGTTCCTATAAGATTATGTACCTCATCAATGAATAGAATAATATTTCCCTCAGCCTTAACTTCATTAATCAAGCCTTTAACCCTGCTTTCAAACTGTCCTCTAAACTGTGTTCCAGCAACAAGTGCAGTTAAATCAAGCAAATAAATCTTCTTATTTAAAAGATTAAATGGAATACTTTCGGACTCAATCCTCTGTGCAATCCCCTCAGCAATAGCTGTCTTACCAACACCTGGTTCACCGATTAGACATGGGTTATTTTTTGTTCTACGGGATAAAATCTGCACTACTCTTGATATTTCCTTATCTCTTCCAATTATATTATCAAGCTTGCCCTCTCTAGCCCTCTGGCTAAGGTTTGTGCAATAACTGTCCAAAAATTTAAACTGTTTTTCTTTTGGTGCATTGTTTTTAGGCTTAGCTTTATCTTGCTTTTTATCTTGCTTTTTATCTTGCTTTAGATAATCATTTTTAAAATCATCAGGATTGACTTTTTCATCCTTGCCAAAATTCTTATCCATTCCGCCAAGCATATTTTGAATAAATGGTGGTAGAGTATTTGAACCGCCAAATTCAAATCCATCTCCATCCTCAATATCCATCAACTGATCAGACATTTGCTCTATATCTTCATCTGTAATTCCCATTTGGTTCATATAATCAGCAACCTGAGGGATATTTAAGTCCCTTGCACAAATCATACAAAGTCCTTCATTTTTCTTTTCTTCACCTTGAACTGCCGTAATAAAAACAACAGCAGGTCTTTTTTTGCATCTACTGCATAATATCATTTTAATTCCTCCATTTTAAAGATTACAGAAGAAAATCTTCTGTGTTTGAAAATCACAGGATATTTCTTAATTCATAGTTTAAACGGGATAGCTGTACCCCATTATTTTTAAGTTGTAAAACAGTCTGAAAATTTTTGTCCTTTCAATTGTTTCATTATTGAAAAACACTAACGTACCATCACTGATTGTAATCAAAAGCTTAACTAAAAACACAACTAAAATTATAACTATAATAGCCTCAACAAAGCCAATTAAGCCCCCTAATAATCCATCATACTTACTTGCTCCAACTGATGTAGCTATCTTATCTAGCCTAACTAAAATTATATTAAATACTATACTAAAAACCACAAATAAAATAAAAAAACCAATAATTCGTATAACATTTACAGTTACTGGTCTTAAATAGTTTGCCTCAATAAAATTTGCTGACTCGCTAGGCGAACCACCAAGTACCTTTATTGTATCTGAAAATAAAGTCTTATTTTTAGTTGTGGTTTCAGCAACGCTTCTTGCTACAAAGCTCGGCACTTCATCGCCAAGTCTGTTTGTAATGCGATTACTTATATTGCTTTCAAGCTTTTCCTTGAGTCCATTATCATCAATAACCCCTTGACCACTTTTAGCTCTTATAAGCCCCATAATCTGTTCATCAACATCTAAATCGCTAGCACTGTTAAGAATATTAGATATTTCCTGTTCGCTAATTTCCACCCCAAAATTACTTTGGTCGATAATATTTTTAATCTCTTTTTCAATTTTAATATTTGATACAGTTGTCTGAACAGCTTCAACGCTTTTATCTTTTATGTATGAATCATATATTTTATTACTCACAAAACTGCTCATCGGCAATGCAATCAAAACTGCAACTGCATATGAGGCAATTAACATAATTGATTTGACAAAACCTTTTTTTGCATTCTTATATACAAAACCACATACAAGTGCGATTATTATTGCATCAAAAAACCACCAAAAACTACTTCCCATCTTTAAACCACCTTATATTTTAGTCTCTCGTGTCAAGTCTATCTATTCTGTCATAACCCAACAAAAAGAAATAATCGCCCATTTTATAAAACCCATCATAAGTATCAGAAATGTCTTTAGATTTCGTCTGTTTACCACTGAAATTAAATGTCTTCATATCTACATTCGTCATTACATATGCGTAATCTCCCTCAACATTAACAAATTTTAATTGCTCATCAATGCTAATCTCCATAGCTTCTGCATTCGGACCTTTAATAGTAACAAGACTATTTTTTCTCTTTTGATCGTTATGAAATATCATCGCTACCTTGCCATCGTCAAAATCATAACCTATTAATTTATCCTTGTAAGTATACTCAGAAACTTTCTGTCCATTATTGTCATAATATGCACATTTAGTGTCCCCAAAAATAAATGCACCACCCTCACTTGTGTAGAAAGACTTAATAGCAAACGAATCAAACTGCTCACTAACCCACTTTGCCGTTTCAGCACTAAATGATAAGCTATGAACCTTTGAAACCATTCGTCCATTATACACATCTATTGTCACAGTAATACAGCCTTTGCTATCATTTGTAAAGGACAAATCGAAAATCCTCTCTATGCTTTGAACTCTATATATTTCCTTTCCAGTATCATCATAAACTGTAAGCATACAAACATAAGTATCAGAACTACTTACAACAGCAACAACACCATCCTTGCTAATTCTTGCAAATAAAATATTGTCTGTAATTTCTTTTTCATATACAGTTTTATACTTGCTATCAACTCTAAACTTATTACCACCATGCTCATAAATAACCACTCTTTTACCAACAGTTTCTAAAATAGCATTATTATAAGCATGCTGTCTTGTGTCAATTAATTCACCATCATCTGAATATATATGGAGGTATGCATCACTCAAAATAGCAAGATGCTTATCAATATTTCCAACTTGATAATTAACACCATCAGAAATGATAAGTGGAAAGTTGCCAGATGTCTTAGATTTTTTACTCTGTGAAATGCTATAATACTTTGTTCCTATTCCCTCAAGCTTTGGAATCCATCTATCCCTATTTGCATACAAACCAATTCCTACAACTATTAAAGCTAAAAAAGCTGCCATTTTAAGCATCTTTTGACGACGTCTTTTCCTACGTCGCAAAAGACCTATATCCTTAACCATATCTTCCATTATGATACTCCTCGTTTGACGCAATACTATACTAATTTTAACGTTTAATCTTCTGTTTGTCTACTTTTTAAAATTAATTAAAAATCATACTTCGTCATAATAAATCTTATTGAGATATAATCCATGTGCCTGTGCAGTTTTGCCAGCATAATTTCTGTCCTTTGCTTTGATTATGTCCGAAAGCTCATCAATGTTTATTTTCCCCTCATCAACCCATATAAGTGTTCCAACCATAATCCTAATCATATTATACAGAAAACCGTCGCCTTTTACAAGCATAATTATTGAATCACCACTAATTTCTAGTTCAAACTTATGTATTGTTCTTATTGTGTTAATTTTATCCGAATCTATCGAACAAAAACTCTTAAAATCATGTGTTCCCACAAAATACTGTGCAGCTTTTCTCATAAGTTCAACATCCAACGGTCGCCTATAATGATATTCTAAATCGGTAGTAAAAGGGTTTTTCGTTTGCCTATTGTGTATCTTATAAATATATTCTTTCGCCTTACATGAGTACCTTGCATGAAAATCAAGTGATGCATCCTCACATGAAAGTATAGCAATATCTTGAGGAAGTTTCCCATTTACACCCCTAATAAAATTCCCCGTTGGGATATTACTATTCGTCATAACTGAAAAGCAATATTGATTTGCATGAACACCTGTATCCGTTCTTGAGCATCCGAATATTTCTACATCCTCATTAAGCACACTCGAAACGTGCTTTTCAACTACCTCCTGAACAGTAATTGCGTTCTTCTGCCTTTGAAATCCATGATAATTTGTACCTCTATAAGCCATCATAACTTTTAAGTTTCTCAATTTTTTGAACCTCTATCCACAAAGCTTTAAATCAATATATTCAGTATAATTATACCTGAAAGAAACACTAGTGTAATTGCTGTTGCCATATAATCTTTTGCACCAGATTTAAGCTGTTTCAAACGTGTTCTGCCCTCACCACCATGATAACAACGGCAAGTCATAGCAAGTGCTAAATCCTCTGCACGTCTAAAAGCTGATACAAAAAGTGGTATCAATATTGGAATTAACGCCTTTACCCTCTGCGTAATCTTTCCACTTTCAAAGTCAGCACCCCTAGCCTTTTGTGCAGACATAATTTTATCAGTTTCCTCTATCAAAGTAGGTATAAACCTCAACGCAATTGTCATCATCATAGCAAACTCATGCACAGGCATTTTTAGCTTTTTAAGTGGTGACAACAAATATTCAATAGCATCAGTTAAAGCTATCGGTGAAGTTGTGTATGTTAAAAGAGATGAGCCAATAATCAAGAATATAATGCGTATTGTCATATAAACCGTCATATTTACGCCATCTTCAGTTATCTTAATAAAAGCCCATTTTATATAAACATCTCCGCCATCAATAAACAACAGATTAAACACTGATGTAAAAAGCAAAATTGGTATTAATGGTTTTAAGCTTTTTAGTATTAGTTTAAACGGAATTTTAGATAAAATCAATGCCCCAAAAGCAAATACCCCACCAACAAATAGTCCTAATAATCCACTAGAAATAAAAAGCATTGCAATGTAAATTGTTGTAATTATTATCTTAAATCTTGGGTCAAGCCTATGGACTATACTATTTCCTGGAAAATACTGCCCAAGCGTTATATCCTTAATCATAAGCCTTACCCTCCTTTTCAGACAGGTATTTCAGCAAAATTTCCTTTGCATATTTTACAGTATAGACCTCATCTTCAATGTGGATACCTCTATTTTTAAGTTCATTAATAACCCTTGTAATCTGTGGTACTGTCAAACCCATTTTTGAAATCTCATCAGCCCTCTTGAAAACTTCAGCAGTCATGCCATAGCAAAATATCTGTGACTTATTCATAACAAGTATTTTATTTGCATACCTAGCTATATCTTCCATGCTATGAGAAACAATCAGCACCGTACACCCAGTTCTTTTATGGTGTGCCTTAATAAGATTAAGGATTTTTTCTCTACCCTTTGGGTCAAGCCCTGCTGTCGGCTCGTCAAGTATAAGTATTTTCGGCTCCATCGCCATAACTCCAGCAATCGCAACCCTACGTTTTTGCCCACCCGATAACTCGAACGGTGATTTTTGAAGCAAATCCTCATCAATACCAACTGCAATCGCAGTTTCCTTAACTCGACGGTCAACTTCATCTGCACTAAGACCCATATTTTTAGGACCAAACGCAATATCCCTATATACCGTTTCCTCAAAAATTTGATATTCGGGATACTGGAAAACCAATCCCACAGTAAACCTTGCTTGACGAGTATTCGCCTTGCTTTCCCATATATCCTTACCCTCAACCAAAATTTTACCACTTGTTGGCTTTAATAATCCATTAAAATGCTGAATTAAGGTTGATTTACCAGAACCTGTATGCCCGATAATGCCAACAAGTTCTCCCTCTTCTATTTCAAGATTGATATTATCAATCGCTTTTTTCTCAAATGGAGTTCCTACACTATATGTATAGGTTAAATTTTCAGTTTTAATAATGCCCAAGCGAATACCTCATTTACGCTAGAATTTTCATAAGTGCCTCAACGCACTCCTCTTCTGTTATTATCTGTCCATCAATACCCAAGCCATGCTTATTTAGCTCATAAATCAGCTCCGTTACCTGTGGAACATCAAGCCCCACCGATTTCAACAATTCTACCTGTGAAAACACCTCTTTTGGTGTATCATCAAGAATAACCTTGCCCTCATCCATAACAATAACCCTGTCAGCCTCTGCCGCCTCATCCATGTAATGTGTTATCGCAACAATAGTAATACCAAAATCCCTATTGAGCATTCTTATAGTTTTTAAAACCTCCTGCCTGCCCTTTGGGTCAAGCATTGCAGTCGGCTCATCAAGGACAATACATTCAGGACGCATAGCAATTACACCAGCTATGGCAACACGCTGTTTCTGCCCCCCTGAAAGCTGATGTGGTGCGTGTTCACGATAATCATACATATCTACAGCTTTTAGTGCATCGTCAACACGTTTACGCATTTCCTTAGGCTCAACGCCCAAGTTTTCCAATGCGAAAGCTACATCTTCTTCAACAACTGTTGCAACAATTTGGTTATCAGGGTTTTGAAAAACCATGCCAACCCGTTGTCGAATATCAAAATGCTTATCCTCAAGCTTTGTATCAATGCCCTCAATGTAAATTGTGCCACCCTTAGGCAATAATATTGCATTAAGATGCTTTGCAAAGGTAGATTTTCCCGAACCATTATGTCCCAAAATAGCGATAAATTCGCCCTTATTTATATCTAAATTTATCCCCTTTAGAATTTCCTTTACAGGAGATTTTGCCTTTTCTTCCTCCGTTGAATATTGACTTTCATAATGAAAATAAACATCATCGGTTTTTATAATATTGCCCATAATAACACCTCCGAAAAGCTTTTTCTAAGCCTGCCAAATTGCAGTTGAACCACATGGCAAACACATTTCTCCAGTTTCAACAGGCAATCCGATTTCATCAAAGCTAACCGTACCGCCAAACCTTTTAACCAGAACTTCGCCTAAAATATATCCCATAACAGATGGTGAAAGCCCTGTTGTATAGCTGTTAAGCACAAAGAAAAGAGGTTTCCTACTTAGCACTCTTGAACACAACTCAACAAGGTCATATATATTATCCTCAAGCTTCCAAACCTCACCATTAGGACCTCTGCCGTATGACGGAGGGTCCATAATTATTGCATCATAGCTTCTATCACGCTTAATTTCCCTTGCAACAAACTTCTCGCAATCATCAACAATCCAGCGTATAGGCTTATCCGAAAGATTAGATGAAGCAGCATTCTCCCTCGCCCACGAAACCATGCCCTTAGACGCATCAACATGACAAACATTTGCCCCAGCATCAGCACAAGCAAGAGTTGCTCCACCCGTATAAGCAAACAAATTCAGCACATTAACCTGTGTGAATGATGACTCAATTTTATCAGACATAAAGTCCCAGTTAACAGCCTGTTCAGGAAACAAACCCGTATGTTTAAAGCCCGTTGGTTTTATATTAAAAACAAGATTACCATATGAAATCTGCCATGCCTGAGTAACATCTCTCTTGAATGTCCAACTTCCACCACCAGCTGAAGAACGATGATAATGCCCGTCTGCCTTACCCCACATATCAGTTTTACGGGGTGTTTTCCATATAATCTGTGGGTCGGGACGAATTAGCGTTACTCCATTCCAATCCTCAAGCTTATCACCATTTGATGTATCTATAAGACGGTATTCCGTCCATTTATCAGCAACTCTCAATATAATTCTCCTATATTCTCCATTTATTATGCCCCGAACTTTTCTCTTATCTTATCAGAAATTTCTACTGCCATTGTGTTAATAAGCTCAAAATTTCTGCCCTCTATCATTACTCTAATAAGTGGCTCTGTTCCACTTTCTCTTACTAATATTCTACCCTTATCACCAAGTGTTTTTTCATGCTTTTCGATTAAATCTGTGACCTCACTGTCATTTTTCCACACTTCTTTGCCGTCTGCATTAATTTTTACATTAATCATTATCTGTGGAAAACATTCCATTATTGTAGCAAGCTCTGACATCCTCTTACCTGATTTCGCAAGAATTTCCAGTACCTTTAATCCAGAAAGCTGACCGTCACCAGTTGTAGCATCGTCAAGGAAAATAATATGCCCACTCTGCTCACCACCAATATTATATCCACCCTCAATCATCTTTTCAAGCACATATCTATCGCCAACCTTTGAGCTTACAACTTTTATATCATTTTCCTTTGCAAAATATGAAAACCCTATATTAGTCATAACAGTAACTACTGCTGTATCATTTTTTAGTTTCCCAGCATCCTTATATGATTTAGCACATATGGCAATAAGCTTATCTCCGTCAATAAGAGCTCCGTTTTCATCAACAGCAAGACATCTATCGGCATCACCATCAAAAGCAATTCCCACATGACATTTATTTTCCTTAACAAATTTCATGAGATTTCCCATATGCGTTGAACCACATTTATTATTTATATTTGTTCCGTCAGGACTAGCACTCAGCATAAAGCAACTTGCACCCATGCCTGAAAACAGCTTTTCAGCAGTAACAGAGGCACTTCCATTAGCACAATCAAGAGCAACTCTTATTCCCTTTAAATCTGCTGTTGAGCAAGCCTTCATAACATATCTTATGTAATCCCACTGTGCATCTTTGTAATAGGACACCTTTCCAACATTTTCGTTTGAGGCAAGAGTAATCTCTTCTGGATTATCCAAAATAAGCCTTTCAATTTCCTCTTCAATTTCATCCGAAAGCTTATATCCTGTTGATGAAAACAATTTTATCCCATTAAATTCCATGCTATTATGTGATGCTGAAATCATAACACCTGCATCAACACAATTTTTTCGTACAAGTGATGCAACAGCAGGAGTTGGCACAACGCCAAGTATTTCAGCATTTGCTCCAACTGAACAAATTCCTGCAACAAGTGCTGCTTCTAATATATCAGATGAAATTCTTGTATCTTTTCCAATATAAATCGTTGGCTTATGGCTCATCTGCTTTGTAAGCACCAACGCCGCCGCCCTACCTATCTGCATTGCAAGCTCACAAGTTAATTCTGTAATCGCTACTCCCCTTGCACCATCTGTTCCAAATAATCTTCCCATTTTATAATGTCTCCTTTTATATAATAACGCTAAATCTCCAACTAAAGGCTCAACTGCTCATCATCACATTCTTTTGGCATTAATCCCAAATGTTCGTATGCAAGCCTTGTTACACAGCGTCCTCTTGGTGTTCTTGACAAAAATCCTAGTTGCATAAGAAACGGCTCGCACACATCCTCTATGGTAATACCTTCCTCACCAATAGCCGCAGCAAGTGTTTCTATTCCAACAGGTCCACCATTATATCCCTTTATAATCATATTAAGTACACGCTTATCAAGGCTGTCAAGTCCTAGACTGTCAATCTCAAGCCTATCTAAAGCTATATGTGCAATTTCATTTGTAATCGTACCATTGCCCATTACATCGGCAAAATCCCTGACACGCTTCAACAATCTATTTGCAATTCTCGGAGTTCCTCTTGCACGCATAGCAAGCTCCATAGCACCCTCAGTGTCACAAGGTATCCCCAAAATCATACTACTTCTTCTAACTATATCGCATAACTGGTCATGGTCGTAAAGCTCTAATCTTAGCAATACACCAAATCTATCCCTCAACGGTGTTGTAAGCTGTCCTGCCCTTGTGGTTGCTCCGACAAGCGTAAATTTAGGCAAGTCAATTCTGATAGAACGTGCAGAAGGGCCTTTTCCTATCATTATATCCAATGCATTATCCTCAAGTGCTGGGTATAATATCTCCTCTATCGCACGAGAAAGCCTGTGTATTTCATCAATAAACAACACATCATTTTCAGTAAGATTAGTAAGCAACGCCGCCAAATCTCCTGGTTTTTCTATTGCAGGTCCTGATGTTATACGCAGATTTACGCCCATTTCATTAGCAATTATGCCCGCTAGCGTGGTTTTTCCAAGTCCAGGAGGACCATATAAAAGCACATGGTCAAGTGGCTCTTCCCTACGCTTAGCAGCCTCTATATATATAGCAAGATTCTCCTTAACCTTATCTTGCCCAATATATTCCTGCAAGGTTTTAGGTCTTAGTGAATAGTCTATTTCATTATCATTAGTCGTATATTCAGGTGTTGTCATTCTGTTTTCAAGTTCCATATCACCTGTTTCTATCAAAAAAATCCCTCCAGAATATATTTTTCAGTAATATTTATCGTATGAAAATCTATTTTCTATTCAAACTTTTTACCAATCATTTTCAACACCTGTTTTATCATCTCTGATGAAGAAAGATTTTGGTCTAATTTAGCAATTATTGGTGCTACATCTGATTGAGAATAACCAAGCACCACCAATGCAGATATTGCCTCTCCAGTATTCGAATCACTCAAAATAGGCTCAAAATTCACACCTTCTCCAGTAGAAGAAAAGCCCCCTTTAGCGATTTTATCCTTTAATTCCAACACAATTCGTTGTGCAATCTTCGGACCTATTCCTTTGATTTTTGTCAAAGCTTTACTATCACCAGATGCAACAATAAGTGCAAACTTTTCAACGCTAATATCAGAAAGTATCGAAAGTCCAGCTTTAGGTCCTACCCCTGAAACAGTAGTTAACATCTTAAAGCAATTCAGCTCATCACGAGTATGAAACCCAAACAACTCCATAGCATCCTCTCGAACATTCAAATAGGTATATAACCTAACTTCCTCACCAAGATTACCAATCTGTGAAAGAGTTGCTAATGTTGTTCTGCAAGCATATCCAACTCCAGAACATTCAATAACTACCAAAGATGTTTCTTTAGCAATTAATTCGCCCCTTACGCTATAAATCATATTAAACCTGCCTCCATAATTTCAAATAAACCTTATAATCGTGTGCTTTTATATTTAACAAGAAATTCCTTACACTTATCCCTTTTCATCTTCTCAGCAAGCTTTATATTTTTACCTATATTAAATTTGTTTATGATTCCAATCTCAACCATAACCTCAAGTCCAGCTATATCATTATAATCTAAAAACTGATTAATTGCAACTTTTGAATTCTTTTTCAAAAATGAATAGTAATCCTTTTCCATCTCTTCAGTAAGCCCATCTCTGCATATCATTCTATATGCTGAAACATCAATCCTTTTTTCCATATCATTCAGCGTAGAATATGCCTTATCATAGTCCCCCCAAGTAAAACCATTCTTGAATAATTCACAATATTCTCGATGAATAGCATTATAACCCTCTGTTTTCAATTCATCTGTTGGCACGAAAACCTTATGCTCTTTATATTCACCCTCATTGTCATAAATTCTTACCTTAATCTCTCGTACCCCTGCAAGCTCCGAATGAGCATAAAAATCCAATTTAGTATATTCATATCTCATAGTCACGGATTTTAAACTTCTGCAATGAAAAAAAGCTCTAAAGCCGATACTGCACTCTCCAGAAAGAAAAACAATGCTTGACAGCCTGATGCAATCTTCAAAGGCTCTCTCCTTAATTAGTTCAACACCACTTGGAATAATCAATGTTCTAAGAGAATTACAGTCACAAAATGCTTCAATACCTATCTCTACAACCGAATCAGGAATATTAATATCATCTAGCTTACCGCAATTACTAAACGCATTATCACTAATTCTTTTTAAATTGCAAGGTAGCTTTACATATGCCAAATCAACACATTCATTAAATGCACCATCACCAATTAGTTCAACTGTATCAGAAATAACTACCCTTCTCAGCTGTTTACATCTACTGAAAGCATCATTTGCTATCTCAACCACAGGAACACCAGAAATTGAACTGGGAATTACTGCCTCTTTAATGCTTTTAGAAACAGCCGACTGAATTATAACCTTTTCATCTTCTACAACATAATTAAACAACTGTGCATATTTCATTTACAATCACCTACATCCACAATTTATTCTATTTGAATTTGAACAATGAGCATCACATATTGCAATAGCTAAGGCATCTGCTGCATCATCAGGCTTTGGAATTTGTTGTAAATTTAAAATCCTTTTAGTCATATCCATAACTTGACTCTTTTCTGCTCTACCGTATCCGACAACTGCTTGCTTAACTTGTAATGGTGTATATTCAAAAATAGGTATCCCCCTTGATACAGCTGAAAGAACAAGTATCCCCCTTGCCTGTGCAACGTCAATTCCTGTTTTTTGGTTTGAAGTGAAAAACAGCTTTTCAATCGCAAAACGTTCTGGCTTATACTTATCCAAAATAAATTCCATATCATCATAAATGCTTTTCAGCCTAAGAGGAAACGGAGTATTAGCTTCAGTTGTAATTGCTCCATACTCAACAGGAACAAACTTATGTCCATCATATTCCACAACGCCAAATCCGACTATGGCATATCCTGGATCAATACCGATTATTCTCAATTAAACACCTCAAATTTTTTCTTAACTAAAACTAATTTGCTTTTAGTAATATTATAACATATTTCCAATACATATTTCAACAGCAAATCATATATTGCAAATTAAAAATCACTAATTTATATAATAGCAATAGCGAATATGAAAACCTGTGTTACAGTTAAGCTAATAAGTCAAACTGAAAAGAGGTAATCTCATTCGCTATGAGAGTATACATCAATGATAAATCTAACTAACCTTTGTAAGACGATTAATCGCTAAGCAACCTAAAGCAAGAGTTATAGCACATATTAATATCTCTATTCCTGTTGGAAAACCAGGAAATACAGTTACAACCGAACCTGCTACAAACCCAATTATCGCACAATATGTTAACTGTGGGTATTTTTTCATAGCCAACTCAAGTGGTCTTGTAATTACAAATACACCTATTACAACACTAACACCAAGAAACCCAAGAAATAAAATATTATCAAATGGATGATCAAGGGCTGAAAGGAACGCTGGATACATACCAAGCACTAATAACATATGTGAGGTGCTTATTCCAGGTAGCACAAGAGCAATAGCTATAATAAACCCAGTAATTACTTGCATTATAAGTAACTTAGGTGTAATACTTGCACCAAACTCAACTGAGCTTTCAGGTAGCCGTTCAAGTGCCAACACTAAACCAAGTCCCAACAATCCAGCAATAGCACCGAATACAATCTGCTTTTTATTATCCTTTTTAATTTCAGTTTGCTTAATTAAAAGTGGAATACCACCCAAAATAGCACCTATAAACAAATACATCATTGGTAGCTCGTACTTGTCCAACGCTGTCGAAATCAGCTTTGCAAATAGTACAAAACCTATACCCGCACCAATACAAAATTGCAATAAAAAAAAGAAACTTTTTTTAAAATCCTTAAAAAAATTATTTATAGAACTAATTAATTCATCATATATCCCTAAAATTATTGCCATCGTTCCACCACTAACTCCAGGAACAAGCATTGATGCTCCTATAAGCAACCCTTTTGATGATGTTAGTATTGTCTTTTTATTCTTCATATTTATCCCCTATCAATTGTGTTTTAACGCCGTCAAAAAACTTTAACTACTATTATATCATCTTACATATAGATTTGGCAAGTGCTTGACCACTAATTTATAAAATAATTAAGCCAATGCACAAAAATCGCACACTGGCTTTAGTTTTATTTTTCGTTAGCTACACTACTGTAACAAAATTTTCTTAATCGCAATTAAGTCATAAACATTGATTTTTTCATCTTCCACAATATCAGCATTAAATGCTAACTCCTCAGATAAATTATAATTCCCCTGTAAGACCTTAATAAGAGTAACTACATCAACAATCGTTACAACGCTATCTCCATCTAAGTCGCCCAAAACTATCGGGTTTTCAATTTCTGTTGTAGTTTCTGTTGGCTCTGTTGTTGGCTTTTCTTCATCAAACAATTCATTCAATGACAAGTATTGGAGATTATCATCATCGTCTGCTGATTTTTTTAAGGTGAAAATCAACTCATCCTTATACACTGCTATTCCAAAAATACTCCTTGTTTCACCTTTAGCTAATGTATAAATAGGAGTTTCATCCGTCCCATCAGCATTTACAGAATAAATAGTATTATTACTGTTATACAAAAGCTTTCCGTTATATTCTTGAACATTGCTGTAAAGAGTATAAAAACTTGTAAAGACTTTAGGTTTATATATAGCCGTCATCTCATCAATTGCAAAATCATAGCTTGTTAGATGCCCACTGTTGCTGATATAATACCATTTTCCATCAAGATAAGTCATGCCATTTGTTATTTCATCCCAAAAATAATTATCATATGTAGTATCTTCTGCAACATATATTTCATTTATATCCGTATGCCCAAGCCATATAATCGCATCTTCACTTTTCAAAAGATTATCATGAGAAGCTTTGCCAAGAGTTTGATAGTTATCATCCCAAGTAGTATCTACATGATAATATGTACCGTCAAGATTAACGATATTCCATGCATGATTTATCGTATCACTTGTCACTAACCAACATTCAATATCCAGTTGATTTAAAATATACTTATATGCTAATGCATAGGCTTGACAAACTCCTGTTTTATTAATTAATATATCATAGGCATTGTAAATAGAATAAGTATAATCATATGTAAAGTGAACTAAAAAATACTCATGAACAGCTAATATTTTCTCTAAATCACTCATATTTTCATCAAGCGTACTGAGAATATAATCCACTTCTTCATCAAATTCCATCTTCATTTCATATATTTCATCATTTGTATAATTGTAAAATAAGTTCGTTACAGCAACATAACCAGTGAAACTATTATAATAACTCTGTATTTTATTGTCAACATAAAACAATTCAGGGCTAAAATTAATTATCTGTGCAAATACTTCAAAAACTTCCTCAGATGTTACTTTATATTTAGAAAGGTCAACTGAAGGCTCTACATTTATAAAAGCATCATACATTGCTTCTTCAAGCGTAAGCGTTGTAGTTTTCCTAGCGTCATATCTTTTAGCAGTAAAAACTGAAGTGGATTGCGTAGTTGCGCCCTCTTGAATTAAATCTGCCTGAAAAGTTTTCACCGAAATATTAGAGTCATCATAAGTTACGGCAGTTACATAATTTGAAGTTATTAGTGTAAACATAAATGTCAACGCCAAAAACAAGCTTGAAATCCTTTTTCTATTCATAAACATAACCATCACTCCCTTGTGTAAATTATACTACTACAAAATAAATTCGTCAACGTCTTTGTGCAATTATTATAAAAATTTACAAATTTAATAATTCATTCATTTATCTAAAATTATACGCCCCTTTGAACAATATGAGTTAGTCTTTTATTTATGAACATATGTAGAAATAAAAATAAGCAAAAGTATCAAATTAATACTTTTGCTTATTTTCTAAAAATTTAGTTATGTAACAATAATAATGTAAAGCTTATCTGTATTTATATTGTGATACATATTCAAAGCCATCAAGTAAAGAGTTAAGGCTTTTGAAAGCCATTCCTGTCCCTTTTGCTACACATAAAATCGGGTCGTCAGCAACAACACATTTAACGCCAACCTCTCTTGATATAAGATTAGGTATACCACCAAGCAACGCTCCACCACCTGTTAAAATTATACCATTATCATAAATATCCCCGATTAATTCAGGAGGTGTTTCCTCCAACACGCCCTTAATAGCGTCAATAATTGAAAACACTGTTTCCTCAATTGCATTATATATATCAACTTCGCTTATCTCCAACTGAACAGGCATACCGCTAATTAAGCTTCTCCCCTTAATAATCATAGTGCTTTTAGGACTTGGATTACATAAATTCGTCATCTCTTTTTTTGCTGATTCAGCAGTTTTATCCCCGATTAATACCTTATACCTACTCATAACATACTTTATTATTGCTTGGTCTATCTTATTCCCTGCAACCTTTAAGGAGTTAGAAGTAACAATTCCACTTAGTGATATAACAGCAACGTCAACAGTTCCACCACCAATATCCACAACCATATTCCCTTTAGCGTTTGAAATCTTTACTCCAGCACCAATTAAAGCAGCGATAGGTTCTTTAATCAAGTATACCTTTCTTGAACCAGCACTTAGTGCAGCCTCCACAACGGCTTTATTCTCAACTTCTGTTATAAGCGATGGCACACATATTATTATTCTTGGCTTAATTAATTGCCTACCACTAACTTTGAGAATAAACTCCCTTATCATGCATTGTGTCATTTCCTCATCAGATATAATTCCATCTGAAAGAGGTCTTATAGCTACGATATATTCAGGTGTTCTTCCTATCATTTTGTAAGCATCATTACCTACTGCAAGAACCCTTTTTGTTCTTTTATTAAAAGCAACAACTGATGGCTCTGTTAATATAACCCCTTTATTTCCCATAGTCATAACTATATTAGCAGTCCCTAAATCAATACCAATATCCATGTTAGCCATATTTATTTCTCCCGTCTGCATTTTAAATCTTGAGTTTTTGTCGTTGTTCCCACCAAAATTATAACTGTATCAGCACCCCTTGCCTTTAACAGCTCGCTACACCTATTCACTGTGCTACCCGTCGTCAATACATCATCGCAAAGCAGTATCCTCATATTTGATAAATCAACATCATTTATATTATATTGCGAAGTATTCATTTTTCTTTCTTCAGCACTCAATGAATGTTGTTCAATATCTGTATGCTCCCTAGTTAATATTTTACTATTATAGGGTATCCCTGTTTTTTCGGAAATAATTCTTGCAATTATCTCTGCCTGATTATATCCACGTTGTTTGATTTTCTTCTTAGACATTGGAACAGGCACAATAAAATCTACCTTGTGTAAATCCTCATCATCTTGCAAAAGCTTTGCTAATTGTTCGCCAACATGAATTCCATAGTTTAAATTATTACCCTTTTTAAGTGAAATAATACCCTCTGTGGCAGTTCCACCATAATAATAACAGGCATAAACCTTGTCAAAACTAATCCCACCATCACATACACAAGGAGCTTTACCACATCTTGAGCATATCTCATGACTTATTATTTCCAGCTTGTCCATGCAAGATTTACATAAATTATCTTTCCAATTTATAAAGCAATCGCAACACGGACAACGGTTTGGATAAAATAAATCCACTATAAACCTACTAATTAATGTCTTTTCCAATTTCATTCGTCAACATCGCCTTTAAACATGAATATCGTAACGTTTTACGGTTGTTTTCTACCATTTGATATATCTTAACCTGTGAGCCAATCAGTATCATAAGCTTTTTAGCTCTTGTTACAGCTGTATACAGTAAATTCCTATAATACAGCTTTTCAAAGCCACCCAAAATAGGCATGATAACTACCTCAAATTCACTACCTTGACTTTTATGCACAGTAATTGCATAAGCCAGTTCCAACTGCTCCATCAAGTCAAAGTTATAATTTGTAACTCTGCCATCAAAGTCAATTACAACCTCAAGCTTTTGCTTGTTAATGCTCAAAATCTTGCCGATGTCACCATTAAATACACCTGCACCATTTTCGCCATCTTTCAGCCAAATTATATCATAATTATTCCTAGTTTGCATAACCTTATCGCCCTCACGAAAGGTGTAAATAAACGACTTTACTTCCTTTTTCTGCACCATTCTAGGATTAAGAGCCTCTTGCAATTCCTTATTTATCTCGACAACTCCCAACGGCCCTTTTCTCGATGGACAAAGAACCTGTATATCATCTGTTGGTGAATACCCATATGCTTTTGGAAGTCGCTTTTTACATAAATCAACCACCATTTTTAGCACTGATTCCGTTTCTAATCGCTGAAAAAAGAAAAAATCATTCTGTTTCTGCAATAAATCAGGGTTAGTTCCATTCACAATTTTATGTGCATTCGTTACAATACAACTTTTTTGTGCCTGTCGAAATATTTCCTTTAGCTTAATTACAGTAAGCTGTTTGCTGTCAATTAAATCTTTAAGAATATTTCCAGCACCAACTGGTGGAAGCTGGTCGCTATCCCCTACCATAATAATTTTACAATTTAATTTTAACGCCCTTAACACAGCCTCAAACAACAAAACATCAACCATTGACATCTCATCAATAACTATAACATCACATATTAATGGGTTGTTTTCGTTATGCTTAAATTTTTGCCTACCCGATTTATCAAACTCAACCTCAAGCAATCTGTGAATTGTTTTCGCATCATATCCAGTCAAATCAGAAATTCTCTTAGCAGCTCGTCCTGTCGGAGCAGCTATCATTACAACATTTCCTTGTTTTTGATAAAGTGATATTATCGCATTCAACGTTGTGGTTTTACCTGTTCCTGGACCACCAGTTAATACTATTAATCCTTTTGACAAAGCCGCAGAAATAGCCTCCATTTGCAGTTTCTCATATTTAATATTGTTTTCCTGTTCCTCTATTTCAATGAGATTATCATACTCATCAATATTCTTCTGACTAAATGCCTCTAAAACAGATAATCGCCCAGCAATATATGATTCAGCAATATAATAATCAGCCAAATACACGAATTCACGTTCATTTTTTTTATATTCATAAAGAATCTCTTCTTCAAGCGACTCGTTATATGTAGTATAGAAATCCTTTTCGCTAATCTCCAAATGCTTACAAGCCACAGGCTGTAGCTTATCAAGTGGCAAACAGGTATGCCCTGCATTTATATTCTGCATTAAAACATCGACTATGCCTGCACGAATTCTCTTAGGAGAACAAGCCGATATTCGCAAATCTTTCGCTATGACTTCAGTTTTCTTAAATTCTAAATCAATATCATTTTCACACAATATATATGGATTATTCTGTATCATCTCCATGCTATTCAAATCCCATTTCTGAAACGCTTTCATAGCATATTGTGCTCTTACTCCATACCCTGACAAATAAGTCATTAATATTCTTAAATTAAATATTTTCTTAACTTCTGCTGCTATTGATTCACATTTCTTAGGGGAAATGCCCTTAATCTGCATAAGCTTCATTGGATTATTTTCCATAATGTCAAGGGTTTGCTCGCCAAACTCATCTACTATTTTTTTAGCAAGCGAAGGACCTATCCCTTTTATCGCACCTGATGAAAGGTATTTTTGAATATTTACTGCTGTACTAGGAAGCTTTCGGTCGCAATATTCTGCTTGAAACTGTACGCCAAACTTTGAGTGTGTTACATATTTTCCAACAAGGCTCAACTGCTCCCCATCGTCAATATCACCAAGTGTACCAACTACGGTTACCAGCTCGCCATTGGAATCTATTTCTAGCACTATGTAGCCATTACTTTCGTTTCTAAACAAGACATTCTCAACCGTACCTTCGATTTTTATTGTGATATCTTCCAGTATACTCCCTCCCCAAAATACAATTACTTATATTATACTATTATTGCGAATAAAATGCAAATGATTTTCTAAATATGAGTTAAAATCTTTTTAATAGGTTGCTCACTCGCCACTTGACGTATGGTTTGCTTTTGGTTCTTATTTGCCTTGATTTCATTGAATA
>CAZSZG010000003.1:37233-51402 GCA_964610805.1 uncultured Oscillospiraceae bacterium | reverse complement strand
CTGTTGTTACTTCAGTTACTGTAACAGTTACAGTAGCAGTTTGACCTTCTGGTGTTGTAGCAGTAATAGTTGTTGTGCCAGCACCCACACCTGTTACTACGCCATCATTATCAACAGTTGCAACTGAACCATCCTCTGTTGTCCAAGTTGTTCCTGGAACATTGCTTGCTATTGTTTCAGTTTCTCCAACCTCAAGATCAATTGCTGTCTTGTCAAGTACTAGTGTATCTTCTACAGTAGTTGAATCACCAGGTGTCAAGTTAGGGAACAATTCAGCAAATCCACCCAACGCCATCATTATGTCGCCTTCATGCCAGAAACGGTGATATCTTAGTGCTGTGTTTTCTGTTTCACCAGTAGCCTCATAATCATCCTCTAATGCTTGGAATATAGGGTCTTCTCTATACTTTGTACGGATATCAATAAACTTGATACCATTTTTAATTTCGTCGCCATTAGGCATTGTTCCTACGCCATAAGCTGTTGGAACGTGAACATCTTGCTCGAATATTCTCTTCAAGCTACCATTGCTATCAGTAACAGCTAAACCTACATTGTCACGAGCATAATCCCACATATTATCCATAATTGTCTTAGCTGTGTAAAGTGCCTTTCCAGCAAGTGTTGTGTTGTCAGCTGTTGCATCATCTTCAGTAGCACCTGCAGCCTTAGCATAGTAAGTCAATACGTTAGCCCATGAAGCAATACTTCCGATATCTGAACTTGTGTAGTTTCTGATTGTAGCTGTCAAACCAGTATTTGCAGACTGTGTTCCTGTCCATGAGTCAGGCTGTCCTTCCCAGTCTAAGTTAGCAGGAATAGCATAACCAGCCTCGCCAGCACCTTCACCTAGAACAGTTGATTCAACTGCCCAAGCTACCCATTTGTCAAGAATCTGTTTGCACTTACCAGCAATTTCTGTCTCTCCGTCAGTATTTGCTACATAGTACAATTCAGCTATACGTTGCATTGCCCATACCTGGTTACCAATCCAATGGTTACTACCTGGGTCAGCATAAACTGGATGCTCAACATAAGCCATATCGTGGAATGTTGATACTCCGTCTGGATATTTTTCATATCTTCCGTTCCATGAGTTTGTAGCACCACCAGCAATTGGGCCAGTTGATGACTGCAACCATAGATAGAAGTCAAGCTGTCTTTCTAGTGAAGTTTCATAATCCTTAACAGCACCCTGTGCCTTCATTCCTGACGTAATTGATGAGTCATTCAATAGAGCATAAGCTGCCATTGGGTTCTGATAGAATTGGTGAACGTGGCTTGCACCAATCTGCCATGTCCAAGCTCCGTCAATAGCACCGCCCCATGATGTATACCATGACATCAAGTAGTGAGCACTATCATAACCTGTTGTTTGTGAGTCTTTATTCTGTGAGCCCATAGCTTTATAATATTTATCAAACATGTTATTTCTCATCTGGTCGCCCATTTTACCAGCAAGTGAGCTAAGACTTGAATCGCCTACGCCCCACTGATTTGCCCAGTAAACAGCCTGAATTGCACGGTCCTCAGCGTCAGGAGCATTAGTATAACGCCATTGTGCTGATGGTTGTGCCTCTGTTGAGAATACACCAACAATACCCTTTTCATTACCATACTTCAATTCTTCAATTGATGGATGTGGTACTGTTTCAAAGCAAGATTCTTGTTCTCCTCTTTGGAATGTATTAATAAATGTGAACTTATTACCTTCACCGAATCCATACCAGTTATCAACGTCACCCAACCAGTGAATCAAGTAAAGACCAGTATCACTGCCATAAGCACTTGAGAAATATGTATGAATTGGGTTCTTACCGTCATTGCCCTGAACCATATCTGTTGGATATGTTTCAGGATCTTGCCACTCATCACTATATGTAGCAGATGGAGTGCTCCTCATGAAACCTGTTTGTGTCTTAGGAATCATAACCTCCATTGTTTTCCAAGCCTTAGCCAAATCAGAGCTATCAGGAACATTAGCGTCCTTCTTAGCAAGGTTATCTCTCATTGCAGCAACCCAAACCAAGTAAGAAACAGCTTCAGAAGTAGTTTCATGACCATAGTCAGGAGCTTCAACAATTACTTCTTCAATTGAGTGATAAGGAACTCCAAATCCTCCGCTTGCAACGTTATTTCCACTCAAATAACCGTTATCAATACCATTTGTGACAACATCATCATATAGAGATAAGAATCTATTTGCATATGTATCATCGCCGAAAGCCTCAGCTTTAGTTCTTGGAACATCATGCTCAAACGTAGCTGCTGATGTAGCAACTGGTAAAATTGCATTTGTAGCCAACGCTGCAGCTAAAATTGCAACTATTGCTTTTTTATTTTTCAATATCATTTCGTGGGACTCCTCTCAATAATTACAGGTTCATTTTTCGTTAAATGCCTGTGATTTAATTTATGATTGCTTTTTGCAGTACTATCCGCCACCCTTAAATTCATCCCTCCCATAAAAGCGGAAGAACTGTCTACAGTGTCAACTTTAAGTAAGAATAGCAAGGGATATGTGAAATTCGTTATACTATTATAAAGGAAAATATAATAATTCTCACTTCAATAGCTCTTTGATTATTTATACAATTATATTAGCACAATTGTTAGATAATTTTATACAAAAAAACGATTAATGACACACGCCCACTACATACACTACCTCAAACTTTCATAATCCAATTATAATACACAAACTTTTCTTTGTCAAGTCCAATAATGGTAAAAAAATATTGAAATAATGAACCTACAACAACATTTTGATAGTTTTTTTGTACATTTGCACAAATAGACGCTTGTCAAATTATGCACTAATTAATTTTTATTATCATCTTGCCAATTTTGTTTAAAAAGATTTGTGCATTTTGTACATTTATTTTTTATTCATCAAATTTGCAGTTTTCATACACCTAATTCACACATTCTTAATATATACTAACTTAATTATGCGTTTGGATTTTTTATATTGCGAATCTATGTGCTTGTTAAATTATTCTATTTAATATTATGCCTTGTTAATAGTTTAGATATAGTTTGTTAATAATGTGTTCATAATATTTTGCGATAATTAAAGTTACTGATTTTATTTATAAATTGTTTACTATTTTTTGTTTTGAAGGGAGAATATCATGGTCGAAATTAAAAATCTCACTAAGCGGTATGGCAGCATTACAGCCGTTAAGGATTTATCCTTTACCGTTTCTGATAACGAGATTCTCGGCTTTCTTGGACCTAACGGTGCTGGAAAAACTACTACTATGAATATGATTACTGGCTGTCTACCCCCTACTTCGGGTACTATTATTGTAAATGGCTTCGATATTTCCAAAAATCCAATGGATGCAAAGAAATGTATCGGATACCTTCCTGAAATACCTCCTCTGTATACAGAAATGAAGGTTTACGAATACCTCAAATTCATTGCTGGAATCAAAGCTGTTCCTCGCTCTGAGCGTAATGAACAAATTAAAATGGCTATGGACAGGCTAAAAATCACTGATGTTAGCAAGCGAGTTATCAAAAATCTTTCTAAGGGTTATAAACAAAGGGTTGGATTTGCTCAAGCACTTATCGGCAATCCTAAAATCCTTATTCTTGATGAACCTACTGTTGGACTTGACCCTAACCAAATTCTTGAGGTAAGAAATCTCATTAAGGATTTGAAAAAAGACCATACTATTATTCTCTGTTCTCATATTTTACAGGAGATAAGTGCTGTTTGCGATAAGGCTCTTATTATTGCAAAGGGTGAAATGAAAGCTTTAGATACACTTAAAAATCTTTCCGACAGCGTATCCTCTAATATTGCACTTACTGTTACTGTTGAGGGTGATAAGGCTAAAATTATTGATATATTTAATGTTACAAAAGATGTTCTTGACTATACTGAAATTACATCGGACAAGCCTAATGCATACACATTTAAGCTTGAGCTTTCAAATGATGATGCCCGTAAGCAAGTTATCACAAGGCTCATTTCTGAAGATTGCTCTGTTTTAGAAGTTCAAACTGATCAGGCTAGCCTTGAGCAAGTATTCGTTAAGCTGACAAAACAACCATCTAAAAAACGTACAATCTATGATGTTTTCGATGATATTGAAAAAGATATAGATTCAGACGAAAATAAGGAGGCTTAACAAATATGTTTTCATTATATAAAAAGGAATTACAATCATACTTTTATTCACCTTTCGCATACATTATTTGTGCTTTATTTCTGCTGATTTTTTCACTTGTATTTGTAAACGGAATATCAAATATAGCGACACCGATATATACGTTCTCATTTTCTGACATTTTCTATAATAACTTTTTCTATTTCATATTCTTAATTCCTGTTTTAACTATGAGAAGTTTTGCTGAGGAAAGAAAAACTGGAACAGAAACTTTGCTTTTATCTTCTCCGATAAGCATACCTAAAATTGTTTTGGGTAAGTTTTTTGCGATAAGCACTGTTTTCCTACTTATGATTACTTTATCATTTGTTTATCCATTTATCACAGCACTTCTTGGACAAGTTTATTTATCAAGCTTGATTTGTAGTTATATTGGATTTATCTCAATGGGCTTGCTTTGTATTGCAATTGGAATGCTTATGTCATCCTTTACTGATAACCCTATTATAGCTGCTGTTACTGGTGAGGCAGCAATGATTTTTTTACTTTTCCTTGATAAAGTTAGCCAAAGTGATAGAATACAAAGCATACCTTTCTTTAAATCTGCTTTATCTGTTTTTGCAACTCAAACACGTTTTAATATGTTCTCTATGGGAATAATCAGACTAAATGATTTGATATTCTTTATTACATCAATTGCAGTTGTTCTTGCATGGGTTATAATTGCCAATGCTAGAAGACGCTGGAACAGGGGGTAGGCTATAATGAAAAAAGATATAAAAGATATAAAAGACACAAAAGATATTGATAAAAGCTATAAGCTAAACAAATTTAAAAGCGTTCAATCAACAGGTATAGCATTAATTATGGCATTGCTTGTTCTGGTTGCTTCAATACCATTCAATCTTATTGCTAGCAGGTTGAAAATTGATTTTGATATGACTCCAAATAGTTTATATTCATTGACTGAAACTTCTGTTAATATGGCTAAATCACTACACAACAAGATAGATGTATATCTTCTTTTTGATTTAGAAGCACTATCCACCGATGGTGGTGAGCCGATGTATTATGCAATAAGTCAATATGATAGCTTTGATAATATTAATGTTGTTAAAGCTGACCCTGAAACAGATGACGGGGTAAAGACTATTAGTGAACTTCAGCTTGAAGAATCTGTGTCTAGTGGCTTGAAATATTCAGATATACTAATTAAAAGTGGAAACATTGTGAAAAAGGTTGATGGTGCGTCAATGTTTTTTAAAGAAACCTCTGAAGATGGCAAAACCATTACTATTAAGGGCTTTACTGGAGAGAACGCTATATCCAGTGCTATTAAGTATGTTGATAATCTTGCTATGGCTGAAAAACAGCCTGTGAACTATTTCCTTACTGGACATGGCGAAAAATCAATTACAGATAATTACTCTAATATAGTAGGGAGAATTAGGCAAGAGGGCTATAAAATAGCCGAACTTAACCTTTCTCAAACTGGTGAAATTCCTGACGATGCAAAGCTTATTGTTGTTGCTGGACCAACTAAGGATATTTCTAAAGAAGAAAGAGATTTAATTAGCGAATTCCTAGACAATGGTGGAAGTATAACATTTTTAATGTCACCTAATGCTGATAAAATGGAGTATACTAATATAAGTAATATCATGGCTAAGTATTCAATTGTTATGAATTACGATAGAGTTTCTGATGAGGAGAATATGTTAGAGAGTGACCCTTATCTTTTTAGAGTTGAATTGCTTGGTGCTACATCTGCATCATCTGTTGACCTCACATCTCAACTTATGGGATTGGAAACCTATGTATCAAGTTCAAGGAGTTTTTATTCAACTTCCGATGGCTTACACGTTGACTTAACTGTTGAACCACTTATGCAAGCAAATGATACTGCAATTGGTGAGCCTTATGGTGGAACTAATCCAGACCCTGACCCAACTAAAGGTGGAATGTATCTATCATACTATGCAATGGATAAATCACGAAATAATTCAAAAATATTAGTTCTTGGCGATGCAGATTTCATTGATAATGAATTTCTAAACGGAGAGTATGCTTATAATATGACAACATATTATATGTTCCTTAACTCAATAAGTTGGACTAATGATAGTGATATTGACTTGGGTATTCCTGTTAAAGAGAAAACAAACGATTATATCACAGTTTCTGAAAATAGTGATAGCAAAGAGGTTGAGAAATCAGCCAATAATCTTCTTATTTTGTTCTATGCTATCCCTATTGCAGTTGCTGGAATTGGCGTATTAGTTTGGAGTAGGAGGCGTGTTTCATGAGTGGCAAGCAGTATAAGCTAATAGCTGTCCTAATCGCTGTTATTGTAGTTTTTACTGCAGTTTACTTTATTATTGATAAAAAGGTAACTACAAAAGAAATAGAACAATCCTCAAATACCACCCCTGTTATCAATATCTTTAACTTTGATACAACTAATGTAACCGATTTATTAATAAAAAACAGCGACGGTGAATATGGTTTCACAATAGAAGATAATAATTGGGTTTTAACAAACTCAGAACAGTTTAAAATCAATCCATATTTACTGAATGATATTGTAAGCTATATGTCAAACTTACAGGCGATAAATATTATAAGCGAAGTATCTGACGATTTATCCATCTATGGCTTGGACTCTCCAATGGCTGTTATAACCTGCGTGACTTCTGATTCAAGCAAATATGTACTTGAGGTTGGTAATGTAAATATTACTACTGACGCATATTATGTGAAAAAGCAAGGCGAGAACACTGTTTATTCCATTGATTATACAACGGGGCTTGCCCTTAATACATCTAAGCAAAAACTAAAGGATATTTATTTGTTTGATACTCTTTTGAATGATGTAATAAGCGTTTCACTAGAACATGAGGGAACAGTTTCCTATGATGTTACTAAGTCCGATGCTTTGGGTTGGATTATGAATGAACCTCTTGCTACTGAGAAAACAAATGTAGCTAAACTATCGGGCATGATTGATACTATTATTCGTATTAATATTGCTAACTTTGTTCAAGAGGACTTACAGGATTATGCTGACTATGGCTTTGATAATCCGAGCTATGTTCTTGAGATTAACACTAAAGATAGATCCGAGAGAGTTTTGTTTGGTGATATGATTGACGAAACTGGTGAAATTTATGCTTTGTTCGAGGACTCTAAGGACGTTGTAACATTCTATCGAGATAACCTTTCTTTCCTTGATTTAACTGCTGAGGGAATGCTTATCGAAACAATTCATACGGAAAATATGTACGATGTTTCAAAGGTAGAGGTTATGATTAACGGTGAGCTTACCACGCTTACAATTAATGCAACCATTAACGACATGGCGAATGCAAAGTACAAATACAATGGCACAGATATTAATGCACTTGGCAATGAAGCTGTTAAGCTGTTTACCAATTTCTATTCCTCAATTGTTGGAGTCTATTTCGACCATATAGACATAAATACACAGCCTGAGGCTTCTGCTGAACCAGAAATTTCTTTTACCTATACAAGAAAAACAGAACCTGAAACTGTTACAGTTTCATTTATTCCTAAGTCTGAAAACACTTATTATGCAATGGTAGATGGCGAATACACTGGGTTTATCGTTCGTCTAAAAGCATTCCATGATGATAAAGGACTTTATAAAACTAAGGAGGCTCTTGTTAGTTTCCTTGATGAGAATAACTAAATTTTATAGCAATAGCCATCTGACATAAAATCAGATGGCTATTATTTTATGAGATTATTTGACTAAAAGATGTCAAGCATTATACTCAACATCTTTTCTATACTAAAAAATTAATTCTATTTAGTGTTGTTCAAATTCCACCTAAATGGGCAAAGCCTTGACGCTTTACTTGTATCATAACTAGTATTATTCAGTATTGTTTTAAGGTCAAGGTATCTATAATTAGTCTTTTCATCTTTTCCACCCTTAAGCTTTGATAGGAAACCAGAAATTGGATTCTCCTTACGCTGAATAACTGCACCAATCCTATGATTTTCTTTCATAAACCCAATAATATCCGATGCACTAATTAACGTTTTATCAGCAACATTATAAACACCTGTATATGCAGGGTTATCTGCGTGTCGCATAAAGCAAAGAATAAAGTCAGCAAGATTATGTACGCAACAGAATTGGAAGCCATATTCACCAGTTCTATACACAAAAGCTGTTTCATCCTTTGGGTCCATAACCTTTACTAGCAAATTATGATAAAAATCTAAAGTATAAATCGGTGGAATTCTCATAATAGCTAATGATGCATCCCTAGCACCTCTAAACGCCTCAGCCATTGCTGCTTCGGTTTCATATTTAAGCTTTGCATAATTCGTAACAATTTTTACGTCATCTTCCTCACGAACAGGCTCTCTTGTTTTCGGAACTTCATATACCTGAGTAGTACTAACCATTAAGCATTGCTTTATATCAGATGCCATTGCCAATTTAAATATAAATTTATTACACGCTCTATTTAATTCAATATCCGATTCCCCAACTATATGTCCGAGATCATTATCAACAGTACAAGCTAAGTGAATTATAGAATCTATATCTTCAGTTTCAAATATATTGACATACTTTGCTTTATCATTTGGCATTGCTTCATAAAACTTAAAATTCTCCTTACTAATATTATAAGGACTTGATTGCTTATCTACTGCAATTACCGAATATCCTTTTTTAAGCAAGCCCGAACAAACTTTATCTCCTATAAGCCCACATCCGCCAGTAACTAAAACATTTTTCATAAAGCTACCCTCCTTTACCTGTGTTGCATACTGCTTGTTGCAGATAGCTATATATTCATTATACCATAAAAACAAAAAAATTCAATAGCAACTTTATAGAAATTTATATGCTAAAATGATTTATATTGTACAACAAATTAAACAATCGCTCGGTCTTTTTATATTTTTATATCATTCTATGGTTTATTTATCCCACCTTTATGCAGCAAAGGTAACCATTGGGAAACTCAAGAATAAAGTTTACCATTATTTTATTAGTTGTTCATACGGCTCCTTAGTGAATTTGCAATTGCTATCAACGAAACGCCTACATCAGCAAAAACTGCCCACCACATACTTGTTATACCCAAAGCTGATAAGCCTAAAACTAAAAACTTTACTGTTAGCGAAAAAGCTATATTCTGGCTTACAATAGTTTGCGTTTTTTTCGATATTTTTATAGCAGTCAAAATCTTGCTTACATCGTCATTCATAATAACAACATCTGCCGCTTCAATCGCTGCATCAGTGCCCATTCCACCCATTGCAATGCCGACATCTGCCCTCGCCAATACAGGGGCATCATTAATCCCATCGCCCGTGTAAGCAGCCCTGTAGCCCTCTGCCATCAACCTTTCTAACTCATTAACCTTTTCATTAGGCAAAAGCTCTGCCCTTACCTCGTCTATACCGATAGCTCTGCCGATTTTTTCGCCTGTTTCCTTTTTATCGCCTGTAAGCATTACTGTTTTCTTTATGCCCATTTTCTTTGCGTCTGCGATAAACTTTGCCACGCCGTCCTTGATTTCATCTTCAAGTTCAATCACACCGACATAATTCCCATCAACAGCAACAAAAACTGCTGTTGTATCAGTTTTAAAATTAACAGTAACACCATTTTCTACAAGCAATTCTCTCTTTCCACAAAGTATATTCTTTCCCTCATACTCTGCCTTAATGCCTTTGCCTGCTATCTCAACACTGTTAACCCTATTAATATCAATATCCCTATTGTATGTATTTATAATGCTTTTTGCAATCGGATGCGATGAATATGCCTCTGCATAAGACGCATATTCCAAAAGCTTTTCCTCTGTAATTCCATTTGTTATAATCCTTGAAACAGCAAGATTTCCTTTTGTAAGCGTACCTGTTTTATCAAAAACAAGTGTATCACATTTCGCCAACATATCAAGCGTTGCACCACCCTTGACCAAAATGCCCTTGCTTGATGCACCACCTATTCCGTTAAAATAGCTAAGTGGAACTGATAAAACCAACGCACATGGGCATGAAACTACTAAAAACGTCAACGCTCTGTGAATCCAGTCGCTAGGGTTTCCCACAATTAGCGATGGCACAACTGCAAGCAACAACGCACTTATTACCACAACAGGCGTATAAACCTTTGCAAACCTTGTGATAAAGTTTTCAGCCTTTGCTTTTTTGCTCTGTGCATTTTCAGTTAGCTCAAGCACCTTTGATACTGTTGATTGGCTAAAATCAGTTGTAGTCTGTATCTCCAAAACTCCCTGTAAATTTATACAGCCACTGATTACAGTATCGCCCTCCCCAACATCTCTCGGAACGGACTCACCCGTCATAGCAACTGTGTCAAGTGATGAGCTACCTTTTATAATAATACCATCAATCGCAATTCTCTCACCAGTTTTTACTATAATAGTATCCCCACTCTTAACCTCGTTAGGTGATACTCTTACAATCTCGCCATTTTTCATGATGTTTACATAATCAGGACGCAAATTCATAAGTTTTGATATTGATTTTCTTGACTTATCAACAGCAAGGTCGTTAAAGAATTCTCCAACGGTATAAAAAAGCATTACACCAACTGCCTCACTATGCTCACCGATAATAAATGCACCTATGCTAGCAAGGCTCATCAAGAAGTTTTCATCAAAAAAGTTACCCTTAACCATGTTTTTCAATGCCCTAAACACTATTGGGTATCCCACCAAAACAAAGGCTATTATTTCTATAATTGTTTTTATCAAACTATTCATCGGCACAAAAAGCGATACAACCAAAAGAACACCTGACAGCACCATTTTTGCTATCTCAAAAGAGTTGGACTTGTCCTTTTCATCAGCCTCATCATAGCTTTCACTTTCAATTACATTCACCTCTGGTTCAAGTTCCTTGACTATGCTTTTCAATTCATCTATGAAAAAATTATTTTGCTCATCAGTAAAATTAAGCGTCAGCTTTTTCATCATAAAGTTCATATCTACTGACTCCACCGAATCAATCTTTTCAGCCTGTAGCCGTATTTCTTCTGCACAATTCGCACAATTTAAGCCATCTAAAATAAATGTCTGTTTCAAGACAAGCCCTCCCCTACTCCATTATATGCTCCATCGCTTGACAAAATATTGTTTTAACATGGGAGTCAGCAAGCGAATAATAAACCGTTTTTCCATCCCTGCGATACCTCACAAGCCTTGCCTGCTTTAAAACTCTTAGCTGATGTGATATTGCCGACGGTGTCATATTTAAAAGCTCTGCAATATCGCAAACGCACATTTCACTTTCAAACAATACAAACATTATCCTTATCCTTGTTGCGTCACTAAAAACCTTAAAAAGCTCTGCCACGTCATAAAGAACTTTTTCATCGGGTATAACCTCACTTACTTTATTGACAATTTCCTTATGTACCTCACATTTTTCACAAGTATGTTCATGTTTCATTTCTCTTCTCCTAACATATGAATAATTGTTCATATGTATGATACAACATATTTAACAGTTTGTCAATGCCCATACAGAAATTTTACAACATATTTTTTTACTAACCTTTATGTTATTTTGTTGTACATAAATTATATATATAAAGTTTACAAAATGTTTTTAATTGTTATCTCTTTGTTAATAGTATAATAATGTCAATTGTGTTATACTAGTTACATCAAAATAATAACTTAAAATAATAACTATTTGCTATATTTTATAATTACTTTTATTGCTTAAATAAACTTCAATAATTAAGGAGGCATTATGTGAATAACTGTTCTCACCAAATTCAAAAGAAAAATGATATTGTTAACATCGTTGAAGATTTTAACTATGACACTCAAACTAAAGAATATAACACTGTTTATAAAAAATGGCGTAATGATAAAGACAATCCTTATACATTTAATTATGTTAAAAATAAAAAAGAGAAAACTTTTATTGACGGCAAAGGCTTTATTCAGGAAGATCCAAAATCTGGTGAAAAATATGTTCTTTCAAAAATCAGCATTACAGTTGGGATTTCACTGTTGATTTACTTTTTTATTGACGGAATTGGCGGAGAGTTAATCGTTTGGATTTTAAATATGTTTAATATTAACATATCATCTGTACTCTTTTCAACAGAATTCATGGGAAATGAATGGGCAGTTCTGTCCGTTAATGTTTTCATTTCTGTGCTGAAATATATAATACCAATACTTCTCCTTATGAAAGCTTTTAAAATGCCACTTAAAATAACGGTTACAACAAAGCTAACGGATAAATATGAGATGATTGGTGGCGTGTCCATAGCGATAATTCTGATGGTTCTTATCAGCCTTTTTACCAATAATTCACCTATTGAATTTACGTCAAGGACATTTTTTCTATCAAATCAGATTTTGTATGAGGATTATAATCTTCTCGCTATTTTAATATATTATTTATTTGAAATTTTAATTGTATCTGTTTTAATTGAGCTTTTTTTACATGGTGCTTTACTCCATGTTTTGCGTCAATTCGGCGATATTTTCGCATTAGTAACAACAACTGTAATCTCAATTGTTCTCATTCACAACTACACAACATGTATTCCTTTTGCGATAATGACGCTTGTATCTGGAATTTTTATACTAAGGAGTGGTTCGATTTTAACAGGATTTCTGGTTAGAATTGCTTTTAATATGTATTTCTTTAGTATTATGCTTATTAATAGCAACTTAAATAGCTCTGATAGTCTCACTAAAGCGTATTTTATGATTACTTTTTTTCTTGCTGGTGTCTTTGGCTGTGCTGTGTTTTTTGGCAAACATTCACGCAAGACAAAGCTTGTTAACAACTCAACTTATCTCACACTTTACGAAAAAGTATCCACATTTGCAATGACATTCCCAATGGTTACTTGGATAACTGTTTCAGCAATTTTCGCATCTATTACTTTGTTTATTTAAAACCATTCAGGAGGCTAATTTTACTTGGAAAAATATATAAGAGAGGCTCTAAAACTTGCCAAAATCGCTTATGATTTGGGGGAAGTTCCTGTCGGTGCTGTCGTTGTGAATAGAATAAATGGTGAAATTATTGGTCGTGGGTATAACCTTCGTGAAACTGATAAAAACCCACTGGCACACGCTGAAATTATTGCTATAAACGAGGCATCTCAAGCATTAGGTGGCTGGCGGTTGATTAACTGTGATATTTATGTTACACTTGAGCCATGTCCTATGTGCTGTGGTGCTATTATTAATTCAAGGGTTGAAAATGTTATTTTTGGTGCATATGACAAAAAGTCTGGCTCTGTGAAGTCAATGCAAGAGATGTTTGAGCTACCGTATAACCATAAGCCTAAGGCTATTGGTGGAGTTTTGGAAGAGGAATGTTCGGCAATTTTATCGAGATTTTTCAAGGAATTAAGAAATAAAAAATAAAAGAATATCCCTTTGGAAATCCATCATAATAATGATGAGTCCAAAGGGAATTATTCTATGTCGGGGTTTGGGGTAATACCCATTAAGGATACTACTTTTTAGGAGGTTATTACTGTGAGGTTTGGTAACGATTGGGATAATATTCTAGCTGATGAGTTTAATAAGGATTATTATAAAAAGCTTGAAAAGTTTCTTGAAGATGAGTACAAAACACAGACTATTTATCCACAAAAGGAAAATATTTTCAATGCACTGAAATACACTTCCTACAACGATGTCAAGGCTGTAATTATCGGTCAAGACCCGTATCATGGTGAGGGGCAGTCGCATGGGCTTTGCTTTTCTGTGAAAAAAGTTGCTCCTCCACCCTCCCTCAGAAATATTTTCAAGGAAATAAAGGCTGACGTTGGAATTGACAATACGAATTCTCACGGTGAGCTTACAAAATGGGCAGAAAATGGTGTTTTACTTCTAAATAATGTACTAACTGTTCGTTCAGGGCAAGCCAATAGTCATAAGGGTATCGGCTGGGAGTTTTTCACTGACTCTGTTATAAAACACCTAAATATGCGTGAAAAACCTATCGTATTCATACTTTGGGGCAATAATGCAAAGGCAAAAGCTAAGCT
>CAZSZG010000003.1:25971-37133 GCA_964610805.1 uncultured Oscillospiraceae bacterium | reverse complement strand
AAAAACTTAAAGCCCGATTTTATAAGCGTTACATATGGTGCTGGAGGTTCTAATGTCGGTGCTTCAACCTGTCAAATTGCAGCTACTATAAAAAGAAATTATGGCATCGAACCTGTCGCACATCTACCTTGTATTAACTTTACAAAGGACGAAATTCTTAGGGTTTTAGATGATTTTTATAAGAATGATATAAAAAATATTCTTGCACTTCGTGGCGATATTAACCCCGATATTCCCCCAAAAAATGACTTCAGATATGCAAGCGACCTTATTGAATTTATTAAAACGAATGCAAATGGCGATTTCCATATCTTAGGTGCTTGTTACCCCGAATGTCATTTTGAAGCAGTTGACTTTGATGACGATATTAAAAACTTGAAAACAAAAGTTGATTCAGGTGCTGAACAACTAATCTCTCAAGTCTTTTTCGATAATAATCTGTTCTATTCTTTCCTAGATAAAACAAAAAAAGCTAAAATAAATGTGCCAATTCAAGCTGGTGTTATGCCCGTTGTCAACAAGAAACAAATCGAACGCATGGTTTCTCTCTGTGGTGCAAGCTTGCCATCAAAATTTATAAAAATGATGCAACGCTACGAAAACCACCCCGATGCTCTCCGTGATGCTGGAATTGCTTACGCTGTCAACCAAATCGTCGACCTAATCTCTAACGGCGTTGACGGTATCCACCTCTACACTATGAACAACCCATATGTCGCTAAACGTATCTCTGACGCTGTTTCTGGGGTTCTGATTTAAGCCTGTCGGCTCATTTTAAGCCTGTCGGCTTATGAGGTTGCCACCTCAAACTCCGCTAAACTTTTTGAAAAAAGTTTAATCAAAAACTTTTATATGGAGCTATTATGATAAAACTTGATGGAATTAATATACAAGAGACTCTACGGTATCTCCATTATGGAAATTCTGTTCCAGATAGTAACATTCTTAAATTAATTAATGATTGTGAGCAGAAATTACTTAGTGTGATTGAGCCACGTTACTTGCATACTGCTTTCAATATTTCACATACTGAAAATAGCATAATGCTTGAAAACTGCACTCTTTCTCTTACTGGAGAGGATATTCGTAACCACCTTAAAGGTTGCGAAAAGGCAGTGCTTTTCTGTGCAACTATTTCAAGTGGTGCTGATAAACTTTTGAGGTCTGCTCAAGTTTCCAACATGGCTGAGGCTCTTGTTTTAGACAGCCTTGCAAGCGTTGCTATCGAACAGGTTTGCGACAAAGTTGAGGAAATAATTCGTTCTGCATACCCAAATATGTACTCTACATGGCGTTTCAGCCCTGGCTATGGCGACTTACCCATCACCACTCAAGCTGAATTTCTCAACGTCTTGAACGCCCCAAGGCGTATCGGATTAACCACAAATTCAAGCTTTATTTTAACTCCGTCAAAGTCCGTTACTGCTATTATCGGCTTGTCAAAAACACCGATTTATCGAAAAAACAGAAATTGTGACGAATGTAGTCTTGCAAAAACTTGTGCGTATAGAAAAAACGGTAATCACTGCAATTAAAGGAGGCATTATGCGTTTTAATGAACTGATAAAAAATAAATTCTTGTTTCTCGACGGTGCAATGGGCACTATGCTACAAGCAAAAGGCTTGGAACTCGGTGGTATTCCCGAACTGATAAATATTAACAACCCTGAATGGATTTTAGATATTCATAAATCTTATATCAACGCAAATTCAGATATAATTTATACGAATACCTTTGGTGCTAATCGCTATAAACTTGAGGGTTGTGGATACTCCGTTGAGGAGGTTGTTTCCAAAGCTGTTGCAATTGCAAAGGATGCTTGCAAAGGAACTGATACCCTTGTTGCACTTGATTTAGGGCCTATTGGACAGCTTTTAGAGCCAACTGGAAGTCTTACTTTTGAGGAGGCTTATGATATATTCAAGGAGCAAATTCTTGCTGGTAAAGACGCTGATGTGATCGTTTTTGAAACAATGACGGATCTTTATGAGATTAAAGCAGCTGTGCTTGCGGCAAAGGAAAACTCAAATCTTCCTATAATTTGCACCATGACTTTTGAGGAAAACGGAAGAACTTTTACTGGCTGTTCAGTGTCTGCAATGGCGTTAACATTGGGTGGATTGGGCGTTGATGCAATTGGTATTAACTGTTCACTTGGTCCAAAGGAGTTGTTCCCTATCGTTAAGGAGCTTTCAGAGTGGACAAACCTACCCATTGTTATAAAGCCGAATGCAGGACTTCCCGACCCTGTTACGAATACTTATAACGTTATGCCTAATGAATTTGCTGATTATATGGCTGAATTTGCAAAGCTTGGTGTTAAAATTTTTGGTGGGTGCTGTGGTACAACCTCTGATTATATCAAGGCTCTTACTGAAAAATTATCAACAATTGAGCCTATTTCAAGCGTTAGAGAAATCCCTCCGTCAATCTGCTCGCCATCAAAAACTGTAATAATTAATCGTCCACGAATTATTGGTGAACGAATTAATCCTACTGGCAAGAAAATCTTTCAACAGGCATTAATTAACCATGACATTAACTATATTTTAAATCAAGCTGTTGAACAGGTGAGTGCTGGTGCAGATATACTTGATGTAAATGTTGGACTTCCTGAAATTGATGAAAAAAGCATGATGGTTGAGGTTGTAAAAGCTTTGCAGTCGATTTTGGATACTCCGTTGCAGATTGATTCCTCCGACATTCATGCTTTAGAGGCTGGGCTTAGGGTTTATAATGGAAAAGCAATCGTCAACTCCGTAAACGCTGAAGATGAGTCGCTTAATTCTGTTCTGCCACTTGTTAAAAAGTACGGTGCTTGCGTGGTTGGTTTAACTCTTGACAAAAAAGGGATACCGAAAACGGCAGATGGCAGATTTAAGCTTGCAGAAAAAATTATGAACAAGGCGATGGAATATGGGATACCAAAGGAAGATGTTTTCATTGACTGCCTAACGCTCACAGCCTCTGCTGAACAAGAGGGCGTAATGGAAACGCTGAAAGCTGTTAAGCTTGTCAAGGAAAAGCTTGGGCTTAAAACTGTTCTCGGCGTGTCGAATATTTCTTTTGGATTGCCAAATAGGGAGCTTATTAACCATAACTTTTTGACTATGGCTTTGAGTTATGGTTTGGATTTACCGATAATTAACCCCAATATCTCCTCTATGACGGGTGCTGTTCGTTCATTTAATTTGCTTACAAGTGTTGATAAAAACTCTATTGAATTCATACAATCCTATGGTGCAGAAAAAAACTCTAAAGCAGTAATTAAAGTCGATAAGGATATTGATATTTTTTATGCTATGGAGCATGGGCTTAAAGTTGAGGGTGCAAAAGTAACTGCAAAGCTCCTTGAAACACAGGATTCAATGTCTATTGTAAACGAAATTCTCATACCTGCACTAGACAAGGTTGGTGCTGATTTTGAACAAGGCAAGGTCTTTTTGCCACAGCTAATTCTTTCAGCAGGCGTTGCACAATCAGCCTTTGAAGTCATAAAAGAGCATCTCATTAAAAATAATATTGCCTCACAAAGCAAGGGTAAAATCATTCTTGCTACCGTTAAGGGTGATATTCACGATATTGGCAAAAATATTGTAAAGGTTTTGCTCGAAAACTATGGCTACACCGTTATTGATTTAGGCAAAGATGTTGAATGTCAAGCTGTTGTAAATTCTGCCATTGAAAACAATGTAAAGCTTGTAGGCTTGTCAGCACTTATGACTACTACTTTAAAATCAATGGAGGAAACAATAAGGCTTTTGCGTGAAAACAAAGTTGACTGCAAAGTCATGGTTGGAGGAGCTGTTTTAACTCCCGATTATGCAATGAAAATCGGTGCTGATTACTATTCCAAAGACGCAAAAGAAAGCGTTGATATTGCCCGTAAGGTTCTCGGATAATTTATTTTTATACAAAAATAAGGTGTATGTTTGCGTTAATCATTCGCAAATATACACCTTGAAATTTATGCTTTACTTTTCGCCATAGGTCTTTTTAGCCATGCCTCAGCTAAATCTAAAGCCTCATAAAGTCCATGTTTTTCACTTGTTCTAGTAATTGCCTCAACTGGATTTAAGCTTTCATCAGTTGACATTTGATAAACTTTAACCTTGCTAGCAACATCTAAATCCTTTACCTTTTTTGTTTCAAGTATTTGAATCATTATTACATATTCATCATACATATTCCCATAATATAAAACGTCCTTTTTTCTAACTAAAGGATAACCTTTATAAGTGAAAAAGCTAAATTCATTATCCTTACTTGTGCTCATATTACTACCTCCTCTTCTAAAAGCAACTCTTATTAATTATATCACAAAAAATATCGTTTGGCAATAGTTAGAAGTTAGTTATTTACCATTTATTTATATTTCATTCATGAATTAATCATAATTTCGAGCGTATCTCTACCATTCGACTGTAAAACTCTTTTCAGTATCAAAAATATCCATATTTCCTGTAAGAACATTAAGATATGAATCCCTGCACTTAAAACTTGTTATTCCATTAACTGTAATTATAAGCTTTCTGCTCTCATCTCTATAAAATTTAAGTTCAGTATTCTTGCCAGTCTGTGTGTCCACCTTAATTTTTGCAACTGGCTCACCCGTTACTTCTCCCATATAAATCTCTTCAGCAGGAGTATTAAGCAAGAATGCATAAAATTTCCTAAAGCGTTCCGTTGAACATTCCACACCATTTAGTGTTGCTGTGTAGTCATTTTTATCCTTACCAGAGCCAGTAAATATCATGCTTTCCTTGCCCTCAACCTCAATCGTTACTCCACCAACTCTATAAAAATAATCTCCGATGATTATAGGTGATATTGGGTCTTGAACATTCATTGTAACCCAAATAAGTTGTGATTGTGAGAAAGCATAAATAATGTCAGTTCCCTCAAGATACCCAAAATAAACTGGCTCTTCACCATCAGAAGCCTCTGACATCTTGCTAACTTTCAAAGTATATTCTTTTCCGTCTTTTGTATCCATTTTAACAACGCAGAAAGGATTATCTAACCCAGCAAGCTTTAAATCCTCTTCGTCAGCATTAACCGTAACAACTGCACTTGCAGTCAATCCATGCATTGCATTAGTAATATCAACCGATTTCATAACATCAAGGTATGCAAATATTGGTTCAGTCATAACAGCATTTGAAGTAGTACCACCACTATATTCCTCACCTTTACCACCATCAAAAGCCTCATAAACAATATCATAATCCAAGTCAGCACGGTCAACGCTTAGCCTTTTCATACCAAGTGATGCATCATCTACCTTTTCAATTAATAGCAATGAAAGATAATATTCCTTTGAGAATAAAAACGCATTCGCAGTAGAACTCAAGGTAGTATAAACCGTCTTGTCATCCCTAAAGCAGAAATACACCTCCCCCTCAACAGGGCTTGCATCGCCAACTAGAAACTCAACCTTTTTCCCATCATCAAGAGTAATCTTAACTTCTGACACTGGTGTGTCCAACCCATACTTTTCAAGGTTCTCAGCATTTTCTTCAACGACAGTGGATATTGTTGAATTCAACGCAGCATTCGGCATAGAATCTAACTTTGCAATATCTATCTTATATTTCTCTAACCCATTAATCATATATTTGCTAACATCAGAGTTTTCATTCCTTAAAACCTGATAGCTACCGTTGTCATTGCTAATATCAACTGTTTCAACATTTTCATCAGTATATTCAGCACCATCATTCCCTGTCTTTTTTGCCCATTCGGAAATTAATGTTTTAGTTTCATTTTCTACAACTGAACTCACTTCAGAAGATGAGTTGTCATCACCAGTAAGCTTTAACGCAACCAATGCCCCCGACAGCACAACTAAAGCTATGCCACCGATAATAATCCCCTTGACATTTTTATTCATCGGTTTCTTCTCCTTATATAAACAAATAATCCAATTGCAAGAACAGTTAGTGGAATAACAATCATAGTAAGATTTTTTAAAAAGCCAAGTTGTTTTTCGGATACAGCAATAGTTTGGCTATCAAAAGTTTTGCTTTCAACTATAATTCCAGAATCCTTACCCGTCATAACATTCAAAGAATTAATAACATATTCTGAATTGTTATAGGATTTATTTACCATAACAGCATAGTCAATCATTGACGCAGAACTCATAACCATAACCTTACTTGAGGCTCTACCCTCACCCATAACCTTGCTTTTTTCGCCCACTGCAAAAACAGCCTGTGGTTTTTTTTCTGCTGTTTCCTCATTAAAAGTAGTTTCTTCTGCTACGGTAGTTTCATCAGCCACACCATCTTCACCTATAGCAGTAGTTTCATCACTCAATAAAGAATCTTGAGCCTTCTGTACCTCTTCTGCATATGGATATAGATATGAGGTACTTGATGTATTTAACAAAACTGTTGTAGTTCTTTGTCCATTTGTTTCCCAAAGCAACTCAATAGGTCTTGCTTGAGGAGCAACAATTGGCAACTTTGTATTATCAAGTCCTGCACTAAACACATCTTCAGCTATATTTGCAAGTGATGCACCTACATTATAAGTTTGACCTGTTGATGAATCTGAAACAAGTGTAACATATTGACTTTGTGCGTCTTGCGACTCGGCAACCATACTTCTTCCAAGCTTAAAGCCCCATTCTTCTATAAAAGCGTCAATATTTGGAGTTAAGCCTTGATAAATATCACCGACATAAAGCATATTTTTTGAATAGTAACCATTATTATCAAGATAAGTTCTAAGCTTATCCACCTCTGTTTCTGTCAAATCATCCTTTGGTGCAAGAAGAATAGCCATATTATATTCATTTGTAAGCTCCTGTGTTTTCAAGTCTACCAATTCAATTATATAACCATTTGAATCCATAGCAGTTGCAAGTGAATTCAAAGCATCCATATTTGTTGCATGCGGTTGAGCATTTATAAAAGCTACCTTTTTAGGATTAGCGTCTGTTACATACATAACAGCAGATGTCAAAATCTGTTCTGCTTGAAATCCAACAACATCATACTGCTGTGTTGCATAATTCGGTTCCATAATAAACAAGCTTTCAGTTGTTACAACTCTAATCTTATCAATCTTACTGCCATCAACACTAGCTATAACCACGTTGTTTTCGGTAATATCACCGCTAAACTTGTCATTATATTTAGCAAACTCATCAGGACTTCTTTGCATATCTACATATTTAACTTTAATCTTATCTGAATATTTTGCATACTTCTCCAAAACCTCAGAAGCCTTTTTATAATTAGAATTAGCCTTATAAAGTGTTTCGTCGGACATTACAACTATCTCAACATCACTTTTAATTCCCTCAAGATAGTTAATTGTCTTTTCAGAAACCTCATAAATCTTATTAGCAGTTAAGTCAGCCTTTAAAGGATACTTATCCATTACTATGCCTACAATAACGTTAATCAGTACCACTACTACAATAACTATTGCTGTAATAGCAGTTGCAAGCGTGCCATATCTAAGCTTTTTTGAATCAAACCTTTTAACTTTATCTTCGGATATGCTTTCAGTTTTATTTTCACTGTTCATTATTTGTTCTCCTCCTTAGCTCCAACGTCTTTTTTCGTAAACTCTAACTGTTAAAAACAGAAATATAACTATTGCACTGATATAAAACAAGACACTGGATAAATTAAACAACCCACTAGCAAACTCTGTATATCTTGAATAGAAAGATAAACTCATCAATATTTTTGATACAGATTCGACATTGATAAGAGTTGCCGCAGAGTCAACCAACCATAGCAACATAAGGGAGATAAATCCTGTAACAGCTGCAACAACTTGATTTTCTGTTAATGCAGAAATAAACGAGCCTACTGCAATAAATGCTGCACCTACCAAGAACAATGCAAGGAAGTTACTCAACACCATTCCCCATGCAACAGGTCCAAAATAACTAAGTATCAATGCATAAACGAAAAATATAGATATACCAATTGTATAAAGAGCTAATGCAGCAAAAAATTTACCACATACCATACCACCAAGACTTATCGGTGATGTTAAAAGGCATTGCTCTGTCTTTTGCTTTTTTTCCTCACTGAAAAGTCGCATAGTTAATATAGGTACTAGGAAAATTAAGGATATAAATATAACTGTAAACAGCCCCGACATATCGGTTGTAGATGCCAACAATGTTGTAGCCCAGAAAGAAAATCCAGAATACACAAAGAAAACTGCTAAGAAAACATAGGCTATACTTGAATTGAAATAAGCCCCTATTTCACGTCTGAATATTGCACCCATTATTTCCTACCCCCATTTTTATTATTCTTGCCTTTTGAGGAATTGTTTTTGTTTGCACTTTTTGGCTTATCTTCAACTTCTTCAGCTTCAGTGTCATCTGCCTTTGTTTCTTCAGCTTCCTTTTTTTCATTCTTCGCCATAACACCACTTACATCAAATCCAAACTGGACATCCTTTAAAACTTCCTCAGGTCTACGGTCTGGTTTATTCGACTTTGATTTTAAACCAACACCCTCACCCATTGTGATTTTTAGGAATATATCCTCAAGTGCAAGGTCAGCAGAACGCATCATAAGTATTGGCATATCCTTTTCAGCAAGACGCTTACTAAGCTCCCTACGAATATCAACGCCTTCTTCTGCCTCAATTTCATATTCATAAACACCAGGCTCACGTTCCATGTCAGCCCTTGCGTATTTAACCCTATTTATGCTCTTAATTACGTCAATAATTTGCTTTTTGTCGCCCTCAACCCTAACCGTAAGCCTATGGTCAGTAGCAACCTTTTTTGACAAGTTATCAGTTGTATCATCAGCAACAACAGTACCTTTATCAATAATTATAATTCTATCGCATACTGCCTGTATTTCAGGTAAAATATGTGATGAAAGTATAACTGTATGGCTTTTACCAAGCTTTTTAATAAGTGTACGGATTTCGATAATCTGTTTAGGGTCAAGACCAACAGTCGGCTCATCGAGAATTAATACAGGAGGATTACCAATAAGCGCCTGTGCCAATCCAACACGCTGTTTATATCCCTTAGATAAATTCTTGATAATTCTATCTTGAACATCAGTTATCTTTGTAAGATTACAAACATCCTTGATATGTGCTGTACGAGGCATCTTACATTTTTTCAAGTCAAAAATAAAGTTTAGGTATCCCTTAACAGTCATATCAATATAAAGCGGTGGCAATTCTGGGAGATAGCCTATAAACGATTTCGCTTTTATAGGGTCTTCTAAAATATCAACGCCATTAATTAACGCATGCCCTGAGGTTGACGAAATATATCCCGTAAGCATATTCATAGTTGTGGATTTACCAGCACCATTTGGACCTAAAAAGCCGAGTATTTCGCCATCGTTAACAGTAAAGCTAATATCCTCAACAGCCTTTTTATCGCCAAAGTGTTTCGTAAGGTTTTTAACCTCAATCATTATTGTTTTACCTCCATTTTATAATTCTGTCTATAAAATATTTCCATTATTCACCGAGTAAATTTCTAATTACAAACAGCCTTTATAGTTGAAAATTTTATCAGATTAATGTGATAGTCTAATGATAATATTAAGATAGTTTTGAAATACCAGTTTTAATCCTACTGATTGCTTCATTTTTCCCTAAAATAGCACAAAGCTCTATGCCACCACCAGGAGTAAACTGCTTACCCGAAAGTGCTGTTCTTATAGGCCATAGCATATATCCATTCTTAACCTCTTTTTTAGCAATAAGGTCGAATAATGTGGCATGAATTGACTCAACAGTCCATTCCTCCAATGCCTCAAGCACTGGTAAAATAGCATTTAGTGCCTCAAGAGAAGTTTCCTCATTAGTCTTCATTTTCTTATGGCAGTACATTACTGTGTCATATTCAGGAAGTTTATCTATGAAATCAACCTGTTCAGAAATATCTGTAAACAATTCTGTTCTAGGCTGTAAAACCGAACACAAAACCTTAAAGTCAATATCATCACGCTTTACAGTTTGCTTGATATACGGAATTGCATTTTCCATAAAGGATTCCAAAGACATACGTCTAATGTACTCTCCGTTGATTACTCTTAGCTTTACAGGGTCGAAAATTGCTGGCGACTTTGAGATTCCTTTAATGTCAAACTCCTCAATAAGCTCCTCCAGTGTAAAAATCTCCTGTTCGCTCTTTGGTGCCCAACCCAAAAGTGCAATAAAGTTTATAACCGTTTCCGTCAAATATCCCTTTGCAAGTAAATCCTCAAACGATGCGTCACCATTACGCTTTGAAAGCTTTGTTGTTTGGTCTTTCATAACAGGTGAGCAATGAACATAAACTGGAACATCCCAACCGAACGCTTTATACAATAAGTTATATTTTGGTGTGGAAGAAAGATACTCATTTCCCCTCACAACATGAGTAATACCCATAGTATGGTCATCAACAACATTCGCAAAATTATAAGTAGGCATACCATCAGTTTTTATAAGCACTTGGTCATCAAGTGTTGCATTTTCTACTGTAATATCGCCATAAATCTCATCATGAAAAGTAGTAGTCCCCTCCAAAGGCATTTTCTGACGAATTACATATGGAACACCATTTTTAAGGTTTTCCTGTATTTCTGCCTCTGGAAGATTGCGACAATGCCTGTCATACATTGGTGGAATTTGCGATGCCTCTTGAATTTTCCTAACCTCATCAAGACGCTCCTTATCGCAAAAACAGTAATAAGCATCTCCACTTTCAACAAGCTTTAAAGCATATTCCTTGAACATTCCCATTCTTTCTGATTGAACATAAGGTCCAACAGGTCCACCAATATCAGGACCTTCATCCCATGTCAAACCAGCCTTTTTCAGCGTATTATAAATAACCTCAACCGCACCCTCGACATATCTTTCACGGTCAGTATCCTCTATACGCAAAATGAAATCGCCTTTATTCTTTCTGGCGATTAGGTAAGTGTAAAGTGCAGTCCTAAGGTTTCCAATATGCATATATCCCGTTGGACTTGGTGCAAATCTAGTTCTAACTCTTTTATTCATACTTTAAAAAGTCCTCCCTACCAATATCTTTTATATATTTTTTAACCGTTTCAACATCAATTGCAATGCGATTTTTCAGCTCATCAATCGAGTTAAACCTCTGTTCACTCCTAATAAAATTAAGAAGTTCCACCTTAATAGTTTTTCCATAAAC
>CAZSZG010000003.1:20882-25871 GCA_964610805.1 uncultured Oscillospiraceae bacterium | reverse complement strand
CTATTTCACCTATTTTTATACACTCACGAATTAAAACTGACGATATAGGCTTATCCTCATGAGTTACTCTAGGCACACCGTCAACTTCAAAACCGTACTTTTTCCCTAAAAAACACAGCTCCTCAAAACCATATACTCCACCTTTGCCAAAATGAAAATTATGCCCACAAGCAACCCTTTTTGCCCTAAGCCGATTCTTCAATATATCCCTAGCAAAATCCTCTGCCGACATATTTTTCATTTCACCAAATCTAGGCGAACAGATATATTCTAATCCAAGCTGACTTAAAATATCAAGCTTTATCTCGTTGTTGAATATATAAAACAACTCTCTATCATGCTTTTGAACCATTGAGCCAACGCTAAATGTAAACACAGACGGAACAAGCCCCTCCTCCTTACATTTCACAACGCTCTCTATAACTGCCCTATGCCCCAAATGCACACCGTCAAACATTCCAAGTGCAATTGCACTATCAAAGGGCATCCCCTCACCCTTACTAAGTACCTTCATGCAGGGATTCACCCCCCTAAAATCTATCTAAAGAAATTTTTTTCAACCTTTAATTCTGCCTTATCAAAATCGGCTAAACCAGTACCAATAAACTTTTTATCATCGCCATAAACAGCGTATTTGTCAGCCTTAGCAACACCATTAACCCTAGCTAAATCTAATTTAATACCATTCTTATACATCTTAGTCTGCACTTCGTCTAAATAAAGCTTAGGCAACCCAATAAACACTTTTTCAACAGGGAGTATAAATTCCTCCAACCTACCCTCGTCAAGCAAGGACTTAACCTCATCAATCGTTAATGCCTTATCAAGCGTAAAACCGTTTGAGGATAATCTAACAAGACCTGTCATAATCCCACCACAGCCTAATTTCTGCCCAATATCGTGTATAATAGTCCTCACATATGTTCCCTTAGAACATTCAATAAGAAGTTTACCCACCCTATTTTGGCTATCAAACTCTTGTAGCTCCAGCTTATCTATACGGATTTTTCGTGCATCTCTCTCAATTTCAATGCCTTTTCTAGCCAACTCATAAAGTCGCTGTCCATTCACAGAAACTGCTGAATACATAGGTGGAATCTGCTCAATTTCGCCAATAAACCCACGCATTACCTCAACAAATTCATCTCGGCTAACTGCAATTTCACTGCTCGTCAAAACCGTTCCAGAGCTGTCTTGAGTATCCGTACTACAACCAAGCCTAAAATCAGCAACATAGCTTTTCTCATTATCAGAAAGCATATCGCAAGCCCTTGTAGCATTTCCAATAAAAACAGGCAGAACCCCTGTCGCCATCGGGTCAAGCGTTCCCGAATGTCCAATCCTTTTCATTTTGAGAATACCCCTTAGCTTTGCGATAACGTCAAAGGAAGTAAACCCTTCTGGTTTGTTTATACATATTATACCATTCATGCAAGCTTATCCATACCCTTAGCCACAGCCTCAACGATAATCCTTTTTGCCTCCTCAAGAGGAGCTTTCACCAAACAGCCAGCAGCCTTTACATGACCACCACCACCAAGTGACTTGCATATTTCCGATACATTTACATCATTAGCCGAACGCATGGAAACCTTGTAAACATCAGGTTCTCTTTCCTTCATTGTAACGCCGACCTCAACGCCCTCAATCTGCATAGCAACAGCAGTAACTCCCTCAAGTTCAGAGCCTTCAAGATTAAGCGTATTCATAAACTCTTTTGTAATGCAAACCAACGTACAACGGTTATCTAAGTAAGTTTCCATAGTATTAATAAGCACAGCCTCAAGCCTAATTCTGCCCTCGCTTTTAATATCAAACAATATTCTATTCATCGCAGCATATTTCAACTTATGCTCAGTCTTTAAAGCTGCTACAATTTCATGTGCCCTAGCAGAAGTATTCTCATACTTGAAACAGCCTGTATCCGTAGCAATCCCAGTATAAATGCATTTAGCCATGCTTTCAGTAATCTTAACATCCATTCGTGTAATCAGCTCATACATAACCTCACAAGTTGCAGACGCATATGAACAAAGCAATGTTTTCCTAGCATATTCAGTATTAGATACATGATGGTCTATGCACAAATCCACTTTATCCCCATACACCTCAGCAAGTGTGCCCATAAGCTTTTCATCAGCCACATCAACAGCAATAACGCACTTAGCCTCGAAGTCTTTTTCCACATAATCCTCATACATATATTCATATCTTTCAGGAAAATCGTCTGGACAAATTACCTTTGAACGCTTACCAAGTGCTGTCAATAGGTAATATAGGCTAAACCCTGCACCAATAGTATCTCCATCAGGGCTTTGGTGAGTGATTATATAAATATCATCACTATCATTAATAATATTTATCGCATCAAAGTATTCAATCTGCATTTAAGTCCTCCATCTCATATAGAAAGTGAACAACATCTTACTTTTTCTCTATATCTTTTAAAATTTTATTTATTTCTGTGCTATATTCAATCGAATTATCAGCAATAAAATGGAATTCAGGACTTTTTCTCATTTTAAGCCTAGCAAATATTTCTCTTTTAATATAACCAGCAGCACTATCAAGCCCCTTTACAGACTCAATTGTTTTTTCCATTCCATCAAAGCTTGAAACATAAACCTTGCAGTGTGATAAATCATTTGAGAGGTCAACCTTAATAATTGAAATCATCTCTGAAATTCTTGGGTCTTTCAATTCCCTTATAATAGCAGTAAGTTCTCTTTTTATATCCTCTGCCAAACGTCCTATTCTAAATTTAGACATATCCGTTTCTCCTTTTATCTATACACATATTACAGCTAGTATATTAATCTTCTTTATATTCCTCTATCTTGAATGCCTCATAAATATCGCCCTCTTTAACATCGCTGAACTTATCAAGGCTGATACCACATTCATATCCTTGTGCAACTTCCTTTGCATCATCCTTAAAACGTTTCAGTCCACTGATTGTATCTTCAGCAACAACGATACCATCACGCACTACTCTTACCTGACAGTTCCTAACTGCCTTACCATCAAGTACATAACATCCAGAAACCATACCAACATTTGTGATTTTATAAACCTGTCTAACTTCAATTCTACCAAGAGCAATTTCCCTAAACTTAGGAGCAAGCATACCCTTCATAGCAGTAGTAATTTCTTCTATAGCGTCGTAAATTATCCTATAAAGGCGAATTTCCACGTCATCTATTACTGCATTTTCAGCTGCAACAGGGTCAGGTCTTACATTAAATCCAACAATAATCGCATTAGATGCATTAGCAAGCATAACATCACTTTCAGATACTGCACCAACACCACCATGAATAACCCTAACTCTTACTTCCTCATTGGAAATCTTCTCAAGCGACTGCTTAACAGCCTCAACTGAACCTTGAACGTCTGCCTTAACTATAATCGGTAATTCTTTAATTTGCCCCTCTTCAATCTGGCTAAACAAATTATCAAGCGTAACCTTTTGGTAAGAGCTAAATTGCTCCTCCTTAGCCATATGACGTCTTTGGTCAACAAGCTCTCTTGCAAGCTTTTCATCCTTAACTACATTTAAAATATCGCCTGCACTAGGTACATCAGCAAGTCCAGTAATCTCAACAGGAACAGATGGACCAGCCTCCTTAACAATATCACCCTTATAGTTTGTCATAACACGCACTCTACCAACAGCAGCACCAGCAATTATAACATCACCCGTATGAAGTGTACCATTTTGGATAAGAACCGTAGCAATCGGACCTCTACCCTTATCAAGTCTAGCCTCAATTACAGCACCCTTTGCCTGTCTATCTGGATTAGCTTTAAGCTCTTTCATTTCAGCAACCAACGAAACGTTTTCAAGTAATTCATCAATACCCTCACCCGTTTTAGCTGATACAGGAACACAGATAATATCTCCGCCCCATTCTTCTATTACAAGCCCATGCTCTGTAAGCTCCTGTTTAATTTTATCAGGATTAGCAGCCTCTTTATCCATCTTATTTATCGCAACAATAATAGATACCTCAGCAGCTCTAGCATGATTAATCGCCTCAACTGTCTGTGGCATAATTCCATCATCAGCAGCAACAACAAGTATTGCAATATCAGTAATAGACGCTCCCCTTGCTCTCATTGATGTAAACGCTTCATGTCCAGGAGTATCGAGGAATGTAATCTTCTTATCATTAAGCGATACTCTATAAGCACCTATATGTTGTGTAATTCCGCCTGCCTCAGATGCAGTAACCTCTGCATTTCTAATTCTATCAAGCAATGAAGTTTTACCATGATCAACGTGTCCCATTACAACAACAACAGGATCTCTCTCAACCAAATTGGCTGTATCGTCCTCTTCCTCCTTGATAAGACGTTCTTCAATAGTAACAATAACTTCCTTTTCAACTTTTGCACCCAATTCTTCAGCAACTAGGCAAGCTGTATCGTAATCAATTTGCTCACTAATTGATGCCATAATATCCAAGCCCATCAGCTTTTTAATTACCTGTGCAGCATTAACCTTTAGTCTTGAAGCCAATTCACCAACCGTAATTGCGTCAGGAATTTTAACCTTAAGCTGTTGCTTTCTCGCACGCTCAAGTTCTAATCTACGGAGCTTTTCACCCTCAGTTTCCTGTTTATTGGAATACTGTTGTTTATTTCTGCGTGCAGACCTTTGGTTAATCTTCTGCTTTCTGGAGTAGTTTTCCTTGCCACGACCTGGATGTGGAGCTATTTTTTCATAACGCTCGTTATACTTTTCAAGTTCGACATAAGTTCCCCTTGTATCAACAGTTCTTGATTTCTCAACAACTGCCTCACCAGCTAGGTTTGCGTTAAGCTTAGTCTTTGTTTTTGGAGTTGCAGGCTTAGCTGTGTTTGCATTAACAGGCTTAGGCTTATTACTCTTATTACCAGAAAGAATATTCTCCCTTGCCTTTTGCTTAACATGGTCAAACTTTGAAACATTATTAGCCTTTTGTTGTGATTTTACAGGCTTTGCTG
>CAZSZG010000003.1:8411-20782 GCA_964610805.1 uncultured Oscillospiraceae bacterium | reverse complement strand
TTGCTGTATTAGCCTTTTTATTCACAGGTCTTGCTGTATTAGCATTATTGTTCACAGGTCTTGCTGAATTAGCATTGTTATTTACAGGCTTAGGAGCATTTTCTTTCTTCTGCTCAGCTTTTACAGCTTCTTTCACCTTTGGTACTGGATTTTCTTTTACTTTATCAGTATCTTTAGCAACGTTCTTGCTTTCAGCCTTAACCTCGTCCTTTTTCTGGCTTTTTGTCGCAAAATACTCATCAAAGCTTGCAACCTGATTATTCTGACTATATTTATCTAATATAAAGTCCAACTCCTCTTTAGTTAAGGTTGATGTAGGTTTTCTTTTATCTTCATCATATTGAAATAAAACATCAATCAACTCTTGGTTTGTGATATTTAATTCCTTAGACAACTCATTTATTTTTACTTTTATCGCCATAAGCTAAACCTCCGATATCTATTTAATTCTATATATAAACGTAAGCCAAACTTACTATAATTTAGGTTACGGATTTTCTGTATCCTCAATACTTAACTCAATAATTCGCTTTGTAAATCCTTTATCATTAACAGCCATAATCGCTATTTTCCTTTTGAATATGCTGATAAATGTATCCATATCACAGTTAAGTTTAATGATTTGTATGTTCTTTTTAGAGCAATAAAACTCAGCTTCCTTTAGAGTTTTCGGTGAAATATCCCTCGCAACAAGCACACATTCAGCCTTTCCACCAAGTACTGCCTCTTTCACAACATCAAACCCTAAAACCAGCTTTCCTGCTTTTCTACAAACAGTCAGAAGATTTATTATCTTACTTTGACAATTCATTTTCCATCTCCTCATAAACTTCCTTGCTTATCATACAAGAAAATGCTCTTTCAAAGCGTCTAGTCTTTCGTGCTTTATTAAGGCACTCTATGTTTTTGCAGATATAAGCACCCCTACCTGCCTTTTTCCCTAAGAAATCAAGTGAAATTTCTCCCTCAGATGACTTTACAACTCTTATCATCTCACGTTTTGACTTCATCTCATTACAGCCACAGCACATACGCATAGGTATCCTTTTCTCTCGCATAGCAACCTCCCGTTGTACTTATATTTCCTCAGACGTTTCCTGTTCAGGAATTGCAAACTTGTCAACAACTTCAATCTCAGGCTTAATATCAATCTTATATCCAGTAAGCTTTGCTGCAAGCTTTGCATTCTGTCCCTTATTTCCAATAGCCAACGAAAGTTGATTATTAGGAACAATAACCGTACAAGACCTCAACTCTTCATCTGTAACCTCAACGCTAATAACTTCAGCAGGAGCAAGTGCCTTTGCAATAAATGTTGCAGTATCTTCACTATAATTAATAATATCAATCTTTTCTCCACCAAGTTCATCAACAATAGCAGATATTCTCGAACGCTTAGGTCCAATACAAGCACCAACAGCATCTACATTTTCATTATTCGACCAAACTGCAATCTTTGTTCTTGAGCCAGCCTCCCTTGAAATAGCCTTAATCTCAACAGTTCCATCATATATTTCAGGAATTTCCATCTCAAACAAGCGTTTAACTAAATCCTTATGCGTTCTTGAAATCTTTACTATAGGCTTTTTCTGCTTATTAACGATCCCAGTAACAAAAATCTTTACAATCTGTCCCTCTTTCAAAACCTCACCAGGAATCTGCTCATTACGGGACAAGTAAAGTTCTGTTTTATCATAAAGAACCGTAACCGTTCCCCTATTAGGCTCAACCTGTGCAACCGTTGCTGATATACATTCATTCTCTTTACTTTGAAATTGAGTAAGCAAATTCTCACGGCTTATCTCTCTCAAATCGCCCTTAATCGACTGCTTTGCTGATTGTGCAGCAGTACGTCCAAACTGTGCTGTATCAAGCTTTACTTCAAGAAGACCTCCAACAACAGCGTGTGGGTCGATATTTTTTGCCTCGTCTATATTTATTTCGCTTTCGTCAATCGGCATATCATCAACAATTTCTTTTATTATGCTTATTTCAAATGTTTTTGTTTCAGGATTAATATCAATATTAAATCTTTCACAATAAGGATATGCTTTTTTTATAGCTTTTGTTAATGCTGATTTAACCTTTTCAACCAAAACATCAACAGTCACCCCATTCTCCTTGCCCAACATCTCAAGTGCATCAAAAAAACCCTTATTCATCTCCGTTAATTCCTCCAATATTCTGTGTTCTACACCAGATAATAATACTATTCATAATCTTCAAAAAGCCTCACAAAAGCGATGTCCTCAAACTGTATCTCAACTTCTTTTTCTTCCGTCAAAACAGTAATTGATTTCTTACTAAACGCTTTAAGCTCACAAACTAACTCTTTTCCCTCATCAACATCACGAATAAGCCTTACCTGCACCTCACTGCCGATAAAAGCTTCAAAATGTTCTTCTTTTAATAACTTACGCCCCAAGCCAGCAGAACCGACTTCAAGCATATAGCTTTGAGTAATAGGGTCTTTCTCGTCAAGTTGTTTGTCAAGTGGTCTAGTCATGGCTTCACAGTCGTCAATCGAAATACCGTCATCTTTTTCGATTAACACACGCAAATACCACATAGCCCCCTCTTTTTCAAAGCACACGTCCCAAATCTGCACCCCGATTTCCTCAGCAATAGGCTTTGCAATTTCATAAACCAACTGCTCAGTACTCCCAAACTTTTTTAATTTCATACATCCGCTCCATTCACGATATTACATTTTCAGAACCCAATACAAGTTCTATATATAAAAGAAAGACCGGAAAATTCCAGTCTTTCAGCTTAAACTATCTTACTATTGAAAATTATATCACAATTAATAATAAAAATCAAGTGTTTAAACAAAAAAATTGAAAAGATATTTCAAACCTAACCCATAAGGTTTACAAGGCTATTCCATTGCTCTTGCATTCGCAAGCATAAGCTTTATTCGGTTCTCCTGATTAACCTTTGTAGAACCTGGATCATAATCAATCGCAACAATATTCGCATCAGGGTAAGCGTTCTTTATAACCCTTGACATTCCTTTTGCAACAATATGATTAGGCAGACATCCAAAAGGCTGTGCACAGATAATATTTTGTGTTCCCGTTTCAGCAAGTACAGCCATTTCTGCTGTAATGAGCCAACCCTCGCCCATGCTTACGCCTTGATGTATATACTTATCTGCCGCACTTCTCAGCTCTTCAAAATCATGCATAGGCTCGAAAACGCCATGTGCCTTAATAATCTTTATCATCTTTTTTTGTGCTGAATATATCAAATCATACCCGATTTTATTTAAAATACTCTTCTTATTTATATATCCATAAAGCTTGCCATTAACTACATTTGTAATTGCACAATATAGCACAAATTCAAGCAACGATGGAACAACTGGCTCGCAACCCTCTGAAAGCAGAAACTCCTCAAGGTGATTGTTAGCAAGTGGTGAATATTTAACATAAATTTCGCCGACAATACCGACCTTGATTTTCTTCTTGCTACTTCTCTCGATTTTAGCGAAATCATCAAGAATAGCTTTATATGTTTTTGACATTGAAAGTGAAGTTTTCTCCTCAAAATGCTTACCCAATCTTTTTTGCCACTTGTCTAGGACATCGTCTGTTTTATTTTTTACCAGTTCATAGGGTTTGCATTGGTTGTAAAGGAGCATTAACAAATCCCCGTAAAGAACTGCCTTTAGCAATTGGACAAACATTGGTGCAGTTATTTCAAAGCTACCCTCTTTTTCAAGTCCACTGAAGTTAAGTGAGATAGCAGGAACTTGTGGAAACTGATTTTTCAATGCCTTTCGTAAAAGGTGGATATAGTTTGAGGCTCTGCAACCACCTCCTGTTTGAGTTATCATTAATGCTGTTGTATCTGGGTTATACCTACCACTTTTAAGTGCCTCCAGAAACTGCCCAATTACAAGCAAAGCTGGGTAACAGGTATCGTTGTGAACGTTTTTAAGTCCCTCGTCAACGACCTCACGGCTGGAGGTTTGCAACAGCTCGAATTTATAGCCCCTTTGCCTGAACACACTTATAATGAGTTTGAAGTGTATTGGGAGCATATCAGGGACAAGAATTGTGTGTGTCTTTTTCATTTCAGGTGTAAAGATTGGATAATCCCTCAAGGTTTTAATTCCTTTCTATATAAATGGATTTATTTTTTATTTTATGACAGATTGGCTTACTTTACTGCTACCAATATGTTAACTTTTAGGTTGACTTTAATTTTTATGATAGAGTTCTTACCAAAACTGCACTTTGCCCTTTGTACTTTGCACTTGAATTAAATTCAGCACTCTATTCATGCCAGAACAATCCTAAATCGCTTTTTCGTCGCACATAAAAATCGTCTACTAAGCATAGTAAATGCGACGGGAAAGCAACTAATCAAAGTAGCGACCTAAAAGCCAAAACGGTCTTTGTTTTGGTTTTTAGTTGAGCGTGCCAAGCCTCAACGGCGCTTAAGTTGCGTTTTTCTTTGGTTCGTTTCTTTGTACGCACAAAGAAATGAACACCCCCACTTAAATTTAACCATACGGAAAGTAGATGGAGGATAATCAAAGTAAACAAGAACCAAAACTTCCCTAAATCTAACACACAAACTAAACCTCTGTGGTTAAAAGTAAATAAGAACCATAGCGAAAGCAACAAAAAGCCATGCGGCGAATGAGCTACCCATCAATAGCGGCAACCAAACTCCTTAACCTTATCTTCGCAGCCCCTAAATTGTTAATCTCATCTATCTTCAACTGCGTATAAAGCTTGCCAGCACCCTCAAGAATTAAACGCACCTCATCAGTCGTTATCGAATCAATCCCACAACCAAACGAAACAAGCTGTACCATCTGCATATCAGGCTGAGTAATAACATACTGTGCAGCCTTATAAAGCCTCGCATGATATGTCCACTGATTAAGCACGTTCAACTTAGGAACTTTCCCCAAATGAGCAATACTATCCTCCGTAACAACAGCCATGCCTAAACTTGTTACAAGCTGATGAATACCATGATTTATCTCAGGGTCAATATGATAAGGACGACCAGCAAGAACAATTATTTTCTTGCCCTTACTCCTAGCAGTTTTAATAACCCTCTCACTCTCTGTTATAATATCTTGCATATATTTATCCATAGCCTCAAATGCCTTATCCAACGCATCTTCAACAGCTTTTTTCTTAACATTATACTTTGCTAAAACAGATTTCATTACATCTACAACGTGCTTTCTTCTGTTCAAATCCAAATAAGGATGAACAAAATTATCATCATTTAGATTCATATTATTAGCCTTTAGCAATTCAGGGTAATATGCCACAACAGGACAATTATAATGATTATCGCTTATCCCCTCATCAACATTATAACTCATACATGGGTAAAATATAAAATCTACATCTCTTTCCAAAAGGCTCTCAATATGCCCATGTGCAATCTTTGCAGGATAACAAACAGTATCCGATGGAATAGTATGTTGCCCCTTGTAATAGGTATTCCTTGTGCTTTCCTCGGAAATAACCACCTCAAAACCTAGCTCATTAAAGAAAGTATGCCATAAAGGTAGCTGTTCATAATAATGCATAACCAAAGGCAATCCAACCCTTGCAATAGGGTTTTTCGGCTTCTCCTCAACAATTTCCAACAGCTTTTTATATTTATAATCAAAAAGGTTTAATTTATCCTCACTCTTCTTAAGCCCAGCACCCTTTTCACAGCGATTCCCAGAAATATACTTTCTACCACCGTTAAAAGTAATAATATTAATACTACAATTACCCGTACAACCCCTGCAATGCGAATTCTTTGACGAATATGAAAAGCTTTCAATCTCCTCTTTATTTATAAGAGTAGTCTGTTTTATAGCATTTTGTTCAACCTTTTCCTTAGCATAAAGTGCAGCACCAAACGCACCCATAAGCCCAGAAATTGCTGGTCTAATTACATTTCTGCCCAATTCCATTTCAAATGAACGCAGTACAGCATCATTAAGGAAAGTGCCACCCTGTACAACAATATTTCTGCCAAGCTCATCAACTGACTTTGCACGAATTACCTTGTAAACTGCATTTTTTATAATAGATGACGACAAACCAGCAGAAATATCCTCAACTGATGCACCATCTTTTTGTGCCTGTTTAACGCTACTATTCATAAAAACAGTACAACGTGAACCTAAATCAACAGGATTTTCAGCGAAAAGTCCAAGCTTTGCAAAGTCCTCAATATCGAAACCAAGTGCAACTGCAAAGGTTTGAATAAACGAACCACAACCAGATGAGCAAGCCTCATTTAACATAATACTATCTATAACATGATTTTTAATCTTAAAGCATTTAATGTCCTGTCCACCTATATCAATAATAAAATCCACATTAGGACAGAAAAAAGACGCAGCTTTAAAGTGGGCAACAGTTTCAACAATACCCAAATCCACTGCCAACCCAGACTTCAAAAGCTCCTCGCCATAACCCGTAACAGCAGAGCCTTTTATTATAAGCTTTTCATTTTTAATCTCATAAATCTCTTTAAGCTTATCAACAATTTTATCAAGAGGCTGTCCCTTATTTGATGAATAATGCTGATAAAGCAATTCGCCATCATCATTAATCAACACCAATTTTGTCGTCGTAGAGCCAGCATCAATTCCAAGATAAGCATTCCCCTCATAGCTGTGAATATCAGCATATTTAAGGTCATTCTTGCTATGTCTTGCAATAAATTCCTCATATTCTTCATGGCTATTGAAAAGCCTTTCGCCCGTTTTAATTCTATCAACAGCAACAGCATTTGCAATCTTATCCATAACCTCATCTATTGTAAAAATATCTTCACTTTTTTCGGCAAACAACGCACACCCATACGCCATAAAAACAGGTGCTTGTTCAGGAAATATTGATTTTTCTTCATCAAGCCTTAGCGTTTTCACAAAAGCATTGCGAAGTCCCTGAAGAAAGGATAACGGTCCACCCAAAAACAGAACCTTTCCCTCAATAGTTCTGCCCTGTGCAAGTCCTGAAACAGTTTGGTCAACAACTGCTTGAAATATACTCGCCGCCATATCCTCATGCCTTGCACCCTGATTAAGTAGCGGTTGCACGTCAGATTTTGCAAAAACTCCACACCTTGATGCAATAGGATAAACCTTTTCTGCATTAAGTGAAAGCTTATCAAGTTCACTTGCAGTAATCCCCAAAAGTGTTGCCATCTGGTCGATAAACGCACCCGTACCACCAGCACAAGAGCCGTTCATACGCTGTTCTACGCCACCTGTAAGAAAAATTATCTTAGCGTCCTCGCCACCAAGCTCTATAACCACATCGGCATCGGGATAAGCTTCCTTTACTCCTATAAATGCAGAATGAACCTCCTGCACAAATGGCAGTTCTGCACCCTCAGCAAGCCCAAGCCCAGCAGAACCAGTAACTGCAAGATGGAATTTTGTATCCTTATATTCATTAGCAATAATTTCCAGCTGACTTTTAACAGTTTCCTTTACCTTAGAGAAATGTCTTTCATATTTTGAATAAATTATTTTTTTGTTATCATCAATTATTACTGTTTTAACAGTAGTTGAGCCAACATCAATGCCCAGAGAATATATTTTATTTTCCATTAGACCTCCATGAGTTTCGGTGTTTATCAGTATCCTTTTATTATATCTGTTATGTCTATTTTTTTATCTTTAACGCTGTCATAAGCTCTTTATCCGTATCATTTTCCATAATAACAAGAAGTTTGTCACCACTTTTTAGAACAGAATGTCCTCGTGGTATTATTGTATGCTCTCCTCTTGTAATTAACACAATATTAAACAAACTGCTAAATTTAACATCCTTTAGCATTGTTCCATCAAGAACATAGTTTTCAGGAATCTGAACCTCTGAAATACAAATCTCGCCATCATTTAAAGTAATCAACTGCTTTATTCTTGACGTAATAACTTCTCTTTCTATAAGCACAGCAATATTATCAATATTATTTATAACATAGTCAATTCCCAATTTTTTCATAGCCATTGCATTTTTAGGATTATTCGCCTTTGCAATAGTTTTCTTAACTTCAAAAATTCTCTTCGCAAGCTGACAGCATATAAGATTATCTTCATCTTTACCAGTAACTGAAATTATAGCGTCTGCCCTGCTTGCTCCTGCACTTTTTAACGTTTCAAGCTGTGTTCCATCACCTAAAACAACAGTTATATCAAACTCATTAGCAAGATATTCACACGATTTCCTATCTATCTCAACCAAAATAGGCTCATGCCCATGCTCAATAAGTGCCTTTGCTAAATAATAACCAACCCTACCTCCGCCAACTATAATAACTTTCATTATAATGCCTTTCCATAAAACAATTATTATTTATATTTTGTATACTCTTAGTCAATTACTTTAGAAAAAACAAGCTTGTCGCCTTTCTGAAACTCCATATTCGATAGCCCAACAAGAATTAATCTGCCTTCCCTTTCTATTGCATAAAGCATCTCATTCTCATCAAAAACAATATTGCTAACCCTCTCACCAATATGTTCCTTTGGTATATCCATAGTATTAAACGTAACAGTATGTGAGCCTAGCTTTAAATTTCTTATAGTATCACTCTCAAATAAAGCTGCTCTCAGTGCCGCTATTGTCATATTAGTCGGGCAAACTGTCTTTAAGCCAAAATGCGAATAAATCTCACCTCTGCTTGGGTCTAAAATCCTAACAAGAACACGAGGTACATTGAAAATTTCCTTCGCAAGCTGTGCGACCATAATATTAACATTATCCTCTTTTGTAAGTGCAATAACAACATCTGCCTCTTCAATCCCTGCATGCTTTAATACATCTTGGTCAATCGGCACTCCGCTTATAGTAAATCCACCAAAGTCATCGGAGAAAACATCAAACATTTCTTCATATCTATCTACAACGGAAACATCTTGCCCCTCGCTATCCAATATCTCTGCAAGCCCTGAACCAACCTTGCTACAACCCACAATAAGTATATTCATTGCATCCTCCATAAGAATTATCATTCTTAATAATAATATAATCATACAGTCAGTATTATTATACTACTATTAATAAAAAAAAGAAAGACTTATTTTAGAAAATTTTTAATCATGCAAAACACAGTACCTATATGATATTTTTTTAGGATGAGTTTCATCAAACACGAAACTCATCCTACTGCTTACTAATGAACTTAACAAAGATGAATGTCATCAAACATTCACCAACTAAACTAATGGTACTCCCGGCGGGAATCGAACCCACATCTGTCCCTTAGGAGGGGACTGTTATATCCGTTTAACTACGGAAGCATATTTTTAATATTATATCATATCCGTACACAAAATGCAATACCCTTTGTGCATTTTTTTAGCCAATCAAGCAAATAACCCAAAATTATATTATCAACAAAAATTCAAGCCTCAACACATAAAACAAGGTGTCACCTAAGTAGTGATACCTTGTTCATTCACTCTTTATCGCCATATTTGAAAGCATTGCCTTAAATACCCCCAAACATTGCTCATTTTTTTACCATTCAACCTGTCGCTTCCTCAATTTCAACCATAACCTTGAGGTCTTTTCTTGCCGCTCCAGCACGCATAATAGTACGCATAGCCTTAGCTATTCTGCCCTGTTTTCCGATAACTCTACCCATATCCTCTTTAGCAACATTCAAATGAATGACAACAATGCCCTCCTCATTAGGTGCGTCCTCAGTGATACAAATATCAGCTTTATTCTCAACAAGTCCCTCTATAATTGAATATAGTAGTTCTTTCATAATAATTAACCTCCATAAAGGCAATGAGTAAAAGTAGGGGGAATTAAAGGCAAGCCTTAATTCAATCACCCTACATAACACTGCACAAATAAACTAGATTACGCCGCCAATTTTAAAAATCCTCTTTACAGTTTCTGTTGGTTGAGCACCAGTAGATAGCCATTTCTTAGCCTTTTCTGCGTCTACATTGATAACTGATGGCTCTTTAGTTGGGTCATAGTAACCAATTTCTTCTATAAACTTACCATCTATAGGGCTTTTTGAATCAGCAACAACTATACGATAAAACGGAGCTTTCTTTGCACCCAATCTTTTCAATCTGATTTTAACTGCCATATATATTCACCTCCACGAACTTAATATCTATTTTAACCTTACGGGTAAAACCTGTAATTATTTTGCATTGCGACTAATCAACCAATACGTCGAAACACTAATAACAAACAAACCAAATATTACTTGCATCACTCTTATAGTCTTTCTTCCGAGTAAATCACATGCCATTTTTGTTTTTTTATTATTAAAATACCAATCCCAATCAAAAACAGCAGTTATAATTGAATATAATCCTGCAAGAATTAAACCTACAAAAAAGATATTTTTATCGAGTAATTCATTAATCAATTTTTTCAACAATGTCACTCCGTCACAAAATATATTGCTCTACATCGGTGGAAACCCACCACTTCCGTCAAAATTCATGCCTGCAAGACGCTTTTTACCCATTTTAGACATCTTACCCTTTTTACCTTTTCCACCGAACTTCTTCATAAGCTTTTGCATCTGCTCAAACTGTTTTAACAGCCTGTTTACGTCCTCAACCTTAGTTCCACTTCCCGTAGCAATCCTACGCTTGCGTTGTGGATTTATAATAGATGGCTTTTCTCTTTCAGCCGTTGTCATAGAAGTAATTATCGCCTGTATCCTAAACATTTGCTTATCATCAACATCTACATCATTCATTTTATCGCCAACTCCAGGCAACATTGAAACAATCTGTTTAAGTGAACCCATCTTTTGAATCTGCTTCATCTGGTCAAGCAAATCATTCATATCAAAGCTATTCTGCTCAAGCTTTTTTGTAAGCCTTTCAGCATCATTTTTGTTAATCGTTGTTTCAGCTCTTTCGATAAGGCTTAGCACATCGCCCATTCCAAGAATTCTTGATGCCATACGTTCAGGATGGAACTGCTCAAAATCATCAAGCTTTTCACCCGTACCAACAAACTTAATCGGCTTACCAGTAACAGCAAGTACGGACAACGCCGCACCACCCCTTGTATCAGAATCAAGCTTTGACATTAGCACACTATCAATCCCCAAAGCCTCATCAAACGACTTAGCAACGTTAACAGCGTCCTGTCCTGTCATAGCATCAACAACAAGCATTATCTCACTCGGCTCTGTTTCAGTCTTAATATCTTTCAGCTCATTCATAAGCTCTTCATCTATATGCAAACGACCTGCCGTATCAATAATAACAATGTCATGCCCGTAATCCTTAGCATATTTTACAGCCTGTTTTGCTATTGAAACAGGATTAATCTGCCCCATCTCAAAAACCTTAACATCAGCCCTCTCACCAACTACCTTTAGCTGATTAATCGCTGCTGGACGGTAAATGTCACAAGCAACAAGCATAGGTCTATTTCCCTGTTTCTTGAAATGTTTAGCAAGCTTTGCCGCATGAGTTGTCTTACCCGAACCTTGAAGTCCACACATCATAATAATACAAGGTGGTTTTGACGGCATATTTATTTTTGAATTTGATTCACCCATAAGCGAACAAAGTTCTTCATTTACGATTTTAATTACCTGTTGTGCTGGAGTAAGACTTGATAAAACTTCCTCACCAACAGACCTTTCGGACACCTTTGCAACAAAGTCTTTAACAACCTTATAGCTAACATCAGCCTCTAAAAGTGCAAGCCTAACTTCACGCATAGCCTCTTTTACGTCGGATTCATTAAGTTTACCTCGTGATTTAAGTCGCTTAAAGACTCCGTTTAATTTTTCAGAAAGACCTTCAAAAGCCATAAAACTACCTCCTTGATAAAGCTTTGTATAAAATAGTTATTCATGTTAAAAATAAATATATGTTATTGCAATTTATAAAATATCTTCACTTTGTTTGACAAGTTTCAAAATCTCAGAGGAAAGCTTTATATTTTCACTATGCTCAAGAGAATTACTCAAGTCATTTATATTTTGTGCATGGTTATTTATCTTCTCGAAAAGCTTTCTACATTTCATAAGCTTTTCTGCAACGCACAGCTTTTGCTCTAAATCTGACAATGTTTGTTCAGCGCGCTTAATACTATCGTGAACGCCTTGTCTGGTTATTTTTTCATGTTCGGCTATTTCGGACAAAGAGAAGTCCTCGTAGTAATAGAGCTCCATAACCTCACGTTGTTTATCGGTAAGCATGTTTGCGTAGATGTCCATAAGAATGGCTATTTTAAACTCCTTACTCATAGATACCTCCTGTAAAGCACAAAAGCTTTACACCCATTATAAATCATACTTTCACATTTGTCAATAGGGTTTTATATATTTTTTCGATTTATTTTAGCCATAAAAATCACTTTTACTGGTTGGCATTGGTT
>CAZSZG010000003.1:0-8311 GCA_964610805.1 uncultured Oscillospiraceae bacterium | reverse complement strand
TATTTTTGTGCAAAAACACTATTGAAATGAATTCCAAAACACTGTATAATAGTAAATGTAACTAATTTTTTGAGTACCCGACGCAATGCTCAACTATTGGAATATCAACTCGTCGGAGAATGGAGCTTTCTATGGCAAAGAAAATTACCAAAGAGGCAATTAAACAACAATTTATTGAAACTCTACAATCAAATTTCAACATATCACCTGATGAGGCATCTGATAAACAAGTGTATCAAACACTCTCCACTATTGTTGTAAACATTCTAAAAGAAAAAAGGCAACACTTTATCACTAATGCTCATTCTTTAGGAAAAAAGCAAGTTTACTACCTCTCAATGGAGTTTTTGATGGGTCGTTCACTTAAAACAAGTTTATATAACCTCGAAATAGTCAACGACGTTAATTCCGTTCTAAAAGATTTTGGTGTCAATTTAAACAGAATCTACGATTGCGAACCTGACGCTGGTCTTGGAAATGGTGGTCTAGGTCGTCTTGCTGCTTGCTACCTTGATGGCCTTGCTACACAGGCACATCCTGCTACTGGTTACTCAATTTGCTATGAATACGGAATCTTTAAACAAAAGCTTGAGGATGGCTGGCAAACTGAACTTCCTGATAACTGGCTTCCAGGCGGTGAGGTATGGCTCGATCCAAAACCAGAAATGTCAATAGAAGTGCATTTTGAGGGAGAGCTTCAGGAATATTGGGATAACCAATATCACCACATTAACCATGTAAATTATAGCACAGTTATAGCTGTTCCATATGATATGTATGTTTCTGGTTATGACAGTGAGGGCGTGTCTGTTTTAAGATTATGGACTGCAAAATCACCTAGCTTTGATATGGCTTTGTTTAATCAGGGCGAATACGCACAGGCTTTGAGTCAAAATAGTATAGCTAATGCAATTTCAAAGGTGCTATATCCAAACGATAATCATCTTGAGGGTAAATCATTAAGACTTCGTCAGCAATATTTCATGTGTTCAGCATCTGTTGGCGATATTGTAAATAATCATATGTCAGTTTACGGAACACTTGATAACCTTCACGAAAAGGTTGCTATTCATATTAATGATACTCATCCAACTCTTGCAATTCCTGAACTAATGAGGATTTTGCTTGATGACTGCGGTTACTCATGGGAAAAGGCTTGGCATATTGTTACAAATACCTTTGCATATACTAACCATACAGTAATGGCTGAGGCTCTTGAAAAATGGGATGTTAACCTTGTTAAGAGAATTGTTCCGAGAATTTACTCAATTATTCTTGAGATAAATAACCGTTATTGCAAAACGCTTATGGAGCATAATGGTGGCGATAGCTGTAAAACATCAAGAATGTCTATTGTTAAGGATAACCAAATTCATATGGCTACTCTTTGTGTTGCGGCCTGCCATAGCGTAAATGGTGTTTCGAGTCTTCACTCTGAAATTATTAAAAAAGATGTTTTTCATGATGAGTATATCGATTCGCCTACTAAATTTAAAAATGTTACAAACGGTATAGCTTATAGAAGATGGCTATATCAATCAAATACAAAGCTTACAGCATTCTTAAAGGAAAAGATTGGTGATAAATTTCTAAAGGACGGTAGCGAACTTAAAAAACTATGCGTTTTTGAAAATGATAAAGAAGTTCTTGAAGAATTGATGAAAATCAAACGCTATAATAAAGAAGCTTTTATAAAAAGTATAAATCAGTCAAATGATTTTATAATTGACCCAGATAGTATTTTTGATGTTCAGGTTAAGCGTCTGCATGAATATAAGCGTCAACATATGAACGCACTTAATATCATTGCTGATTATAACTACTTGCTTGAAAATCCTGATGCTGATTATGTTCCTAAAACATTTATTTTTGCAGCAAAAGCAGCTCCTGGCTACTACCTTGCTAAACAGATTATTAAAATGATTTGGGCTATTTCTGAGGAAATAAGAAAAAATCCTAAAATATCACAAAAGATGTCAATTTGTTTCTTAGAGGATTATAAGGTTACCCTTTCAGAAATATTAATGCCTGCAAGCGATATATCAGAACAGATTTCACTCGCTGGAACAGAGGCTTCAGGTACTGGTAATATGAAGCTTATGCTGAATGGTGCTATCACTCTCGGTACTCTTGATGGTGCCAATGTTGAGATTAAACAGGCTGTTGGCGATGAAAATATCGTAATTTTTGGTATGACTGCTGAAGAAGTTGAGGCAAGAAAAATAACTGGACATAACCCAGAAGAGTATTATGCTAAAAATGCAACTATAAAGAATGCTATTGACCGTCTATATCATGGAATTAATGGTTTCACTTTTGCTGAAGTTGCAAACTCACTTAAAACTCAAGATCCATATATGGTTCTTGCTGATTTTGACTCATATAGAAATGCTCAGGCACTTTGCTCAGAATACTATACAGATGTTAATAAATGGGCTAAAATGTCGCTCAACAATATCGCTGGTGCTGGTGTATTCTCTGCTGATAGAGCAGTAAATGAATATGCTCGTGATATTTGGAAGCTATAATTTAAAACCACATATGAGTATGATGGATGACGGAGAAAACTCCCTCATCCATCATACATAAAAAAATACTTTTTCAAAGAGGTTGTTATTTATTTATGAAAAAAATTTATGACAGTTGGGATAGTTCATATAAATCCAGCTTTGGTGCAATGAAAACTGGGCAGTGCTGTGATTTTTCAATCAGAATTCCACATGATATGAATTTGGACTTTGCTCCTGTAATGGTTATATTCAGAACAGGTTTTAAGGAAAGATTTCTTACAATGACGGAAACTGCTGTTGAATCTGATTGCACTGTTTATACTACAAGTTTTGTGCCAAAACATACTGGGATTCATTACTACTACTTTGCCATGACAATTGATGGGACAAGAAAATTTATAAAAAGCGTGTCAAAACATAACGCAATCCTTGACGGCGACTTACTTTTCCAGCTAACTGTATATGCTGATGACTTCGTTACACCTGATTTTTTAAAGGGTGGGGTTATGTATCAGATATTTCCCGACAGATTTTGTAAGAGTGGAAAAGAACATGAAAACGTTCCTAATGATAGAATTATAAGAAACGATTGGGATGGAATTCCTTATTATCGTCCTGACCAAAATGGTCATGTTTGGAATAATGACTATTTCGGTGGGGATTTAGAGGGCATACGTTCAAAACTACCCTACCTTTTAGAATTAGGTGTAACTTGTATTTATTTGACACCTATTTTTGAGGCACATGAAAATCATCGCTATAATACTGCTGATTATATGAAAGTAGACCCTATGTTAGGTACAAATGATGAATTCAAAAGGCTTTGTAGTCATGCAGCCGAAATGGGTATTGATATTATAATTGATGGCGTTTTTTCGCATACTGGTGCTGATAGCATTTACTTTAATAAGTTTAACAGATATGATACAGTCGGTGCATATAACTCACAGGATAGCGAATATAGCTCTTGGTATTCCTTTGAAGAATTTCCTAATAAATATGAGTCCTGGTGGGGTATTGATACACTCCCTAACGTAAATGAAAATGATAAAAATTATACTGAATATATTTGTGATGACGGTGGTGTGCTTGACTACTGGATTGAACAGGGCGTATCTGGTTATAGATTAGATGTAGCCGATGAATTGCCCGATAAATTCCTTGACAACCTTAATAAATGTGTGAAAAAACATGGTAACTCAAAGCTTATTATAGGTGAGGTTTGGGAAGATGCCTCAAACAAGGAAAGCTATGGCGTGAAAAGACGCTATCTTCTTGGCTCACAACTTGATTCTGTTATGAATTATCCTTTTAGAGATGCGATACTTAATTATGTTAAAGGTGGAAGCGTATTCGACTTTAGAATACAAGTTATGTCGATACTTGAAAATTACCCTAAACCTGCTGTTGATGTGCTTATGAACTTTGTTTCAACCCATGATACAGAGCGTGCAATTAATAATTTCGGTGGTGAAAGTTGCGTTGGTAAATCTAAGGATTGGATGGCTGAACGTCGCCTGACTGATTATGAATATAATCTTGGCAAGGCTCGTTTGAAATGTGCTATGGTTCTACAATTCTTTTTACCTGGTGTTCCTTGTATTTATTATGGTGATGAATCGGGGATGCAAGGCTATAAAGACCCATTTAACAGGCAATGCTATAATTGGGGACATGAGGATAAAGAGCTTATCGATTTCACAAAGAAACTGATTGAAATCCGTAAATCCTCAAAGGTTTTTCTAGATGGAAAACTGATTTTCTTAACTCTTGACGAAAATGTTTTAGTTTTTGCAAGAGCTAGGTCAGAGCGACAAAAGGCTGTTGTTATATTCCTCAATCGTTCAGATAGTGTACAAACTATTACCCGTGATAAATTGATTATCTCCAAATATAAAAGATTTGACATGCTACACGGCGACCATAAAGACGAAATTGAAGACGATTTAATCGTGTTGCCACCATTTGGATATGCAGCAGTAAAGGTTGAGTTGTAATTCTATAATTGTATTTTAATAAACACAAAATCCATCACAAGAAACATTCCTGTGATGGATTTTTTTACGCAACCTTATATAAATCGACTACTTAACCTCAACAGTCCAACCGAAGCTATCCTCAACCTTACCCCATTGAATTCCTGTTAGAGTGTCGTACAAACGCTGTGATACTGCACCGATTTTGTTATCGTTAATCTCCATAACCTTGTCGCCCCATTTTAGATGGCCAACAGGAGAAACAACAGCAGCAGTTCCTGTGCCGAAAACTTCATTAAGCTTGCCAGCATCATATGCGTCAGCAATCTCTTGAATAGAAACTCTTCTCTCTGAAACTTTCATCCCCCAGTTTTTACAGATTTCAATCGCTGACATTCTTGTAATTCCAGGAAGAATTGAACCTTGAAGTTCAGGTGTAACTATCTCTCCATCTATCACGAAGAAAATATTCATCGCTCCAACTTCTTCTATATACTTCTTCTCAACACCGTCAAGCCACAAAACCTGTGAATAATTCTGTTTATGTGCCTCATCCTGTGCTATAAGAGATGCCGCATAGTTTCCACCTGTTTTTGTATATCCCATACCACCCTTAACAGCACGAACGTAGTTGCTTTCAACATAAATATTAACAGGGTTAAGACCAGATGAATAATATGCACCAGATGGTGATAAAATTATAATAAACATATATTTATCAGACGGAGAAACACCCAAGAATGGGTCAACAGCAATAATAAATGGACGTATGTATAACGCTGCACCATCAGTATGAGGAACCCAATCCTTTTCAACCTTGAGCAATTCCATCAAGCAATCAAGTGCCAATTCTTCATCAAGATGAGGAATTACAAGTCTTTCGTTTGAAGAATTAAGCCTTTTAAAATTCTCCAAAGGTCTAAATAGCTGAATGTTATTATCAGCAGTACGATAAGCTTTCATACCCTCAAACACTTCCTGTCCATAATGCAGACACATACAAGCAGGACTTAGCTGAAGTGGTCCATAAGGAACTATCCTTGCATCATGCCAACCCTTTCCCTTGTCGTAGTCCATAATGAACATATGGTCAGTAAACTTTTTTCCAAAGCCCAAATTTGACTCATCAACTGGCTTTTCTTTAAGAGCTTTAGCAAGCTCAATTTTAATTTTTTCCATTTTACAAAACCTCTTTTTATTGATATTAGAATACATATAAATTCGTTACTATAAAATATTATAGCAAACGTTATCCGTCAATGCAACTATAAAAACGAAAATATCATACAATTAGTTAACGCTAAAATAATGTTTTTTTATGTTTTTATTGTAATAGTTTAGCAAGGTTGCAATCCCTGCTGAAAAAACAACGACTACGGATATACTAATTAAAAGTTTAGCTAATTTACTCATTTTAAAACCTCACAATCCATACTTTAAAAATTCTTCCGACACTCCCCAAACATAACTTACACCCAAAAACCTATCTTATATTATTATATCACAAAAGCTCTAATTTTTCCATAGTATAAAAAATTTTTTTTAGCTATTTCATTTAGTTCAGAAATTTGTTATAATATAAGTATATAGGTTTTTTTATCACATTTCAGAAAACAGGAGTTGACATGAACAAATATAAAAAACTAGCAACAAATACACTAATTTTATCCATAGGCTCATTTGGTTCAAAAATACTTAGCTTTATTCTAATTCGATTTTATACGAATATTCTAGGTGCAGAATTATTTTCAGCATCAGAAATATTTACTTCAACAGCATTCTTGCTTGTCCCCATCGCATTACTTAGCATTGACGAGGCTGTAATGAGATTTATTCTTGATAAGAATTGCAAAAACGAGGAGGTTTACTCTGCTGGCGTATTAGTCGCTTTGGTCGGAAACATATCTCTTTTGGTTTTTGCTCCACTAATTCATCTTATTCCTGATCTAAATGGACGAGTTATGCTTTTATACTTATGCATTTTTGCGTCTGGATTTAGAATGATTAATCAGCAATTTATCAGGGCAAGAGGATATTTAAAATTATATGCCTTTGACGGCATACTCACAACATTTAGCCTGTTTTTGTTCAATATAATTTTTATGTTAGTGTTTAAAATGGGTGTTGAGGGCTACATTCTTTCAATAATTCTATCCGACATTTTTTCTTCAATATTCATTTCAGCAATTGCTGAAAACTCAAAGTTCGTTAACTTTAAATCAATAACCAAAAAGCTATTATCTTCAATGCTACGGTACTCCGTTCCAATGATTCCCACTTTTGTTCTATGGTGGATTGTAAGTGCGTCTGACAAATATATGATTAGGTATATGATTGGCGATACCGAAAATGGTTTATATAGCATGGCAGCCCGAATCCCTACCCTCATTTCGATTATTTCTACTATATTCTTTCAGGCTTGGCAGCTTTCTGCGATTACAGAATTTAATTCAGAGGATTCAAAAAAGTTCTACACAACAGTCTTTAACGCATACCAATCCATACTGTATATCGGCTCAGCAGGCGTTTTGCTCTTGCTGATACCAATTGCAAAGGTGCTTTTGGGCAAATTTCAAGGGGCATATATCTTTGCTCCACTTCTAATTGTCGGCGTGCTAATGTCGTGCCTATGTCAATTTCTTAGCAGTATTTATTCTGCCACAAAAAATACATCCCACTCCCTATGGACAAGTTTAATTGCTGCTATCGTGAATGTTGTGCTGAATTTCATACTAATCCCTAGAATCGGTGTACAGGGTGCAGCTCTTGCAACCATGATAAGCTATGGTGTTTGCTTTATTGTTAGAGTTTTCGACACCAGAAAAATGCTTGCCTATAAAATTGATTGGTTTAAGGTAGTAACAAACCTTACCACGCTATTCATCATGTGCATTGTTATTCTTGGCAAATTCAGATTTATGCCTGCATATCTAATCGTATGTTGTGCAATAATAGGCTTACTTAATTCAGATGAATTGAGTATGACCGTCAAAAAAATACTCAGAAGATAGGAGAATTTAACATGAGTACACCTCATAATAATGCTGAAAAAGGCGATATTGCAAAAACAGTTCTAATGCCAGGTGATCCGTTACGGGCAGAATTTATCGCAAACACATACCTAAAAAACGTAACTTGCTACAATAAGGTTAGAAATATGCTTGGTTTCACTGGTGAATACAAGGGTGTTAAAATTTCTGTTCAAGGCAGTGGAATGGGAATACCATCTATTGGAATTTACTCCCATGAGCTTTTTAGTGAATATGATGTCGAAAATATAATCCGTGTCGGAACTGCTGGTGCTATCGCCGACCATGTGAATTTGCGTGACGTGGTAATCGGACAGGCAACTTGCACCAATTCCAACTATGCGTCGCAGTACGGGCTTCCAGGAACATACGCTCCAATTGCTTCATACAAGCTTTTATCGGACGCTGTGAACGCTGCAAAGCTCCATAACGCAACCTATCATGTTGGCAACCTCTTTTCAAGCGATACTTTTTATGACGACTCCCCATCGCTTGAGAAATGGGCTAAAATGGGCGTTCTTGCTGTCGAAATGGAGGCTGCCGCTTTGTATATGAACGCTGCACGCTCAGGAAAAAATGCCCTCTGTATAGCTACTATTTCAGATTGTCCCCTTAAAAATCTATTTACAACCTCAGAGGATAGACAAAAAACCTTTACGGATATGATGGAAATTGCTCTTGAGGTAGCTTTTCAACAATCTTAACTCACAATGTTGAAAACTGGTTTGCATTTTACATGAGGTAAGTAAATGCAAACCAGTTCTATATTTATATAAAACAAAAGCAGGGAATTTCC
>CAZSZG010000002.1:48987-61759 GCA_964610805.1 uncultured Oscillospiraceae bacterium | reverse complement strand
AAAACTGGAACAATGGCAAAAAGAACAGAGGTTGCACAAAATATGTTACTATTCCTGATGATTACAGGCTTTCAATTGACCGTGAGTGTATTTCATTTAAGAAATTATACTCGCTGAGAACTGAAGCCGAGCGTTATAACTCTCGTTTTAAGATGACAGGGCAAGAACGCCTTTGGGTTCATGGCATAAATGCTGCAAGAAATCTTAATTCTATTGCCCATATTTCACTGCTTGCTGTCGCTTTGGCGGCGATTATCACTAAATCGGAAAGTTCTTACAGAAGCCTGAAATCCTGCAAACGAACAGCTTAACCTCAAATTTTAAATATTTTTACAAAGTTTTCAACAATTCTTTTGAAGGCTTGATTTGCTGTGCCAGTTTTTATTTTTTTTACTTCATCAGCTTGCTGGATTTTTATTATGCTGTTTTTTGGGGGCGTTTTGCTCATGTCTAATTTACATTCCTAGCAACACTTAAACAAGCTTAAAATTATGAACTTATTAGTGTATAAACACCAGTAAATCGTCCATGAACTCCTGTTCAATTTTTACAAGATTTTTCGCCAAACTCATAATTTCTTTTGAGGCATTTTTATATTGATTAATATATTTACTAACAGACTTTATTCCCATATTGCAACCATCAACCATCAATTGTGCAATCTTTGACGAATCATCATCCACCATAAGCTTTACTTCTGTGCTTACCCATGAAAATACTTTTGCGATAGCATGAGGGTCTTTCTCACTCTCCTCCATTTCGTTTAACATCTCATGACATTCATCTCCAATTTTTATATGTTTATCATTATATTTGTCAATAACCGACCTTAATTCGTCATTATTAATAAACGGTTCTACTTGCTCCATGCTATTTGTAGCTGATTTACAACCTGCGTTACATTCTTTTAATAGGTTAATAGAATCCTCGTTCATAAAATTACCTCCATCATAATACTATTTTTAGTATTATATATCAAAAAATTAGGTTTATTCAGTTAAATTTGATTTATATTAAAATTCATTTTAATACATTGGTTTTGATATTTTTATTTAAACAAAACTCCTTGATTATACCTTTTAAAGTATAATCAAGAAGTTTTTGTTTTCCAACTAATTTATATTGTTGATTACAGGCTGTTACAAATTAAATTGCCCATTTCAGTACAGCTAACTATTTTCATTCCATCACTCATAATATCGCCTGTTCTGTATCCATCAGCTAGAACCTTATTAACTGTATTCTCAATCATTTCAGCACCATCTGACATATCAAAAGAATGTCTAAGCATCATAGCAACTGATAAAATTGTAGCAATTGGATTAGCCTTGTTTTGACCAGCAATATCAGGTGCAGAACCATGTATCGGCTCGTATAAACCTCTTGTTCCCTCACCCAAGCTTGCACTAGGAATCATGCCTAATGAACCAGTTATCATGCTTGCCTCATCTGACAAAATGTCGCCGAAAAGGTTTTCAGTTACAAGCACATCAAATTGTGCTGGATTTCTCACCAACTGCATTGCACAGTTGTCAACAAGCATATCATAATATTCAATTTCTGGATATTCTTCTCTAACCTTATGTGCAACCTCTCTCCATAATCTTGAGGAATCAAGTACATTTGCCTTGTCAATGGAGTGAAGCTTTCCACTTCTTTTTTTCGCCATTTCAAACGCAACTCTTACAATTCTCTCAACCTCAAAATCGCTATAAGTCATGCTATCAGTAGCAGTTTTCACGCCGTTCTCATCAACTTCTGTTGAGCGTTTACCAAAATATGCTCCACCGATAAGTTCCCTTACAATTACCAAATCCAAGCCGTTTTGTGTTATCTCCTTTTTTAGTGGGCAAGCGTCAGCAAGTGGCTCAAAAAGCTTTGCTGGTCTGATATTTGCGAACAATCCTAGCGAACCTCTTATTTTAAGCAAACCAGCCTCTGGTCTAAGATGTCCTGGAAGTGTATCCCATTTAGCACCACCCACTGCTCCAAGTAACACGCTGTCGGACTCAAGACATATGTCAATTGTTTCCTGTGGCAATGGCACTCCTGTTTTATCAATAGCACACCCACCCATCAAAACGTCTGTATATTCAAAGGTGTGTCCTAGCTTTTCGCCTACCTTATTAAGCACCTTTATTGCCTCTGCAACAATCTCTGGGCCAATTCCATCGCCCTTAATAACTGCAATCTTTTTGTTCATAATTAGCCTACTTTCTGTTATTTATTGTTAAGTGAATTCAACAAGCCACCAGCATCAATAATTTCTTTTATAAACTCTGGGAATGGCTCTGCCTGATATTCCTCACCTTTGGTTATGTTTGTAATAAGCCCTGTATCAAAGTTAACTTCAACTTCATCACCTGCATCAATTTTCTGAGCAGCCTCAGGACATTCCAAAATTGGAAGTGCTGTATTGATAGCATTTCTGTAAAAAATTCTTGCATATGTTGCAGCAATAACACATGAAATTCCACTAGCTTTTATTGCAATCGGAGCGTGTTCTCTTGATGAGCCACAACCAAAATTCTCATTAGCAACCATTATATCGCCATCTTTAACTTTTTTCACAAAGTCTTTATCAATATCCTCCATACAATGTGAAGCCAACTCCTTATGGTCAGTTGTATTAAGGTATCTTGCTGGAATAATAACGTCTGTATCCACATTATCGCCGTATTTGTGTACTCTACCTCTTACTTGCATATCTATTTCCTCCCCAATTATAATACTTCTGTAACGTTAGAAATTTTGCCTGTGATAGCTGACGCAGCAGCAATTGCTGGACTTGCTAGGTATACTTCACTTTCAGGGTGTCCCATTCTGCCTACAAAGTTTCTGTTTGTAGTCGCAACAGCTCTTTCACCTGACGCAAGAATTCCCATATGCCCACCAAGACATGGACCACAAGTTGGAGTTGAGAAAACGCAACCAGCATTTACAAAAATTTTAACAAGCCCTTCGTCCATTGCCTGTAAGTAAATTTTCTGTGTTCCAGGAATAACGATACAACGAAGATTTTTTGCAACTTTCTTACCTTCAAGAATTTTAGCAGCAACTCTCAAATCTTCCATTCTTCCATTTGTGCATGAACCAATCACAACCTGATCGATTTTAACCTCGCCAACTTCATCAATAGTCTTTGTGTTTTCTGGCAAATGTGGGAACGCAACCGTTGACTTAATTGTGCTTAAATCAATATCGTAAACCTGTTCATATTCTGCATCGCTATCAGCTTTATATATGCTATAATCACGCTCTACCTTATCAGCCATAAACTCAATTGTTCGTTCATCAACTGCGAATATTCCATTCTTTGCACCAGCCTCAATAGCCATATTAGCCATTGCAAGCCTGTCATCCATTGTTAAGTTTATCAAGCCATCTCCATCAAATTCCATAGATTTATATAACGCACCATCAACACCAATCATGCCAATGATATGAAGAATAACATCCTTACCACTTATCCATTCGTTCATCTTACCTGTAATGTTAAACTTAATAGCTGAGGGAACTTTAAACCATGCTATTCCTGTTGCCATTCCAGCTGCCATATCAGTTGAGCCTACTCCTGTTGAAAACGCTCCCAATGCTCCATAGGTACAAGTATGGCTGTCTGCACCGATTATAAGCTCTCCACTTGCCACAAGACCTTTTTCTGGCAAAAGAACGTGTTCAATACCCATATCACCAACATCAAAATAATTTTCAACTTCATAATTGCCAGCAAAATCCCTACAAAGCTTGCACTGTTCAGCAGCTTTAATATCTTTATTCGGTGTGAAATGGTCCATTACCATTGCAATTTTCTTACCATTGAAAACTCCATCAAAACCAGCCTTGTTAAACTCCTTAATCGCAACAGGCGTTGTTACGTCGTTTCCTAGGACTAAATCTAGCTTACATTTTATTAACTGCCCCGCTTTAACCTCATTAAGCCCTGCGTGTGCTGCAAGGATTTTTTGTGTCATAGTCATTGCCATCATCAAAACTCCTTTATATAAAAATTTTTATTTCTTTATTATTATATTTGCATTATAACATATTATTTGATATAATTGAAATACATATTATGAATAGTTAATATAACTTTTTTAAATACCTGAGGTGAATTTATGCTTTCAGACCAAAATCTTAATCAATACAAAATTTTCTACACAGTTGCTAAGCTTGGGAACATTAGTCATGCTGCTGAACAGCTGTATATCAGCCAACCTGCAATTAGCAAAGCTATCTCTAAACTTGAGGAGAATATTGACGCAAAGCTGTTCATAAGAAATCATAGAGGAGTTACTATGACGGATGAGGGTGCTATCCTCTTTGAGCATCTTATAACTGCCTTTAATGCAATTCATATTGGCGAAGAACGAATTAAAAAAATAAACGAACTTGGAATTGGACAGATAAAAATTGGTGCTAGTACGACTTTATCTAAATATATGCTTTTACCATATTTAAAAGAGTTTGTTACTAAATTTCCTCATATTAAAATAATTATTGAGTGCCGTTCATCAACGCATACAACAAAGCTACTTGATGAGAATAGTATTGACATTGGTTTAATTGTTAAGCCTGAGGTAATGCGTAACTTTGATTTTTATGCTGTTGGTGAAATAGAATATATTTTTGTAGCAACCAACGCTTACCTTGAAAATCTGCATTTGCGAGAGGGCAAGGAAAACTTATCTACTAAAGAATTAGAGTTAAATCTGTTTAAGAGTGCCAACCTAATGTTGCTTGATGAGGAAAATATTACTAGGCAGTATGTAGACAGCTATCTCAAGGAAAATAATATTGAGATTACCCATGTTCTACAAGTTAGCAATATGGATTTGCTTATTGAGTTTGCTAAAATTGGCTTGGGTGTTGCTTGTGTTATAAAAGAATTTGTGCTAGATGACTTAAAATCGGGCAAGATAACCGAAATTCCACTGGTTACACCAATACAGAAAAAAGAGGTCGGTTATGCTTATTCCAACAATATGCCTCTTACTGCCTCAATGGAAAAGTTTGTTAACTTCTATAAATCAACATAATTTTTATTTTTATTGATTTTTATTTGAAAAATGCTTGATTTTTTAAATTACTTATGTTATACTTTAAAAACATGAATGAATTTATCAATAGTACTACTGTCTAATGTATCTGATGGGCTGCTATGTAAATCATGATAATTAGAAAGAGGTGACTTACATGAAAAAAGGATTGCATCCTAACTTTGAGAAATCAACTGTTACTTGTGCTTGTGGTACTGTTATAAACACACGTTCTACTAAGGGCGATATTAAGGTTGAAATTTGCTCAAATTGTCATCCGTTTTATACTGGTAAGCAAAAGCTTATCGATACAGGCGGACGTGTTGACAGGTTTAACAAGCGTTTCAGCAAAGACAAGTAATATTATGGGGCGGCCTATGGTCGCCCATTTTACTTATATGCTTAGATTGGAGTTTTTATTTTTATGGGATATTTTACTATAAAGGAGTTTGCTGAGGCATCTTTCATTGAGCGTCACTCGGAATTTATAGGCTATATTACTCCTGTTAAAAATAACGACGAAGCTGTTGATTTTATTAACCAAATCCGTGCCAAGCACCGTAAAGCTACTCATAATGTATATGCTTACACACTTAGACAAGATAATATAACACGATATTCTGACGATGGAGAACCTCAAGGAACTGCTGGTGTGCCTGTTTTGGATATTTTGCAGAAAAAAGGGCTGGTTGATGTTTGTTGTGTTGTAACTCGTTATTTTGGTGGAGTTTTATTGGGCGGTGGGGGGCTTGTTCGTGCATATTCACATTCTGCTAAAATAGCTGTTGATGCTGCTACAATTATGAATATGTGTGAATGTTATAAGCTGAAAATTAATATGGACTATAATATGTATGGTAAAGTAACTTATATTCTACCTAAATTTGAAATAAAAGAACTATCGTCTGATTTTACAGATGATGTTTCTGTTGAAATATTAGTAAAAAAAGAACTTTTACATGAATTGCAAACAAAATTGATTGATGCGACTAACAGCAAAATTGAAATTATTTTGATGGAAGAAGCTTTTGAAGATTTTTCTTAACATTTCCTTTTTAAAAAAGAGGGAATTTTATTTTTCTGTAGTATATGTATTATAAGAGCTTAATTATGATTGGATGTGATATTTTGACTGTAAGAGAGCAAACTGAAAATATTGAACTTGAAACTTTGAGCAAGTTCGCCTGCACTGCTGTTAGCCATAGCAAGCGTTCAAATGCTGAAGAAGATTGTTCTTATCGCACTTGCTTTCAGCGTGATAGGGATAGAATTCTTCACTGTAATGCTTTTCAACGGCTAAAGCATAAAACTCAAGTGTTTATATCTCCTGTTGGTGACCATTATCGTACACGCTTAACACATACTCTCGAAGTATCGCAGGTTGCTCGAACTATTTCTAGGGCATTGCGACTTAATGAAGATTTGACTGAGGCAATTGCTCTTGGACATGATTTGGGGCACTCCCCTTTCGGACATTCGGGTGAGGCTATTCTTAACGAGATTTGCCCTTATGGTTTCAAGCATTATCTTCAAAGTGTAAGAGTTGTGGAATATATCGAAAATGATGGTAATGGGCTTAATTTAACTCATGTTGTGAAAAATGGTATTGCTTGCCATACGAATGGAATAGCTTCCACTAAAGAAGGTAATATCGTAAGGCTTGCCGATAAAATTGCCTACATAAATCATGATGTTGAGGACGCCGTTAGGGCTGGTATTCTAAAACAATCCGATTTACCTCAAAATGTAATTGACGTTCTTGGCGATACGAAAAGCAAGAGGATTACAACTTTAGTTTCTTCTGTGATTGAAAATGGAGCTGGAAATATTGGTATGCATTCGCATATAAAGGATGCACATGATGAGTTGCGAAACTTTCTTTTTGCAAGGGTTTATGTTAACTCTGTTGCAAAAAAAGAGGAGAAAAAGGCAAAAGACCTTGTGGAACGACTTTATATTTATTTTAGAAAACATTCTGATAAGCTACCTGATGAATACAAGAAAATTATGGAACAATACGATAAGGATAGAGCTATTTGTGATTATATTTCTGGAATGAGCGACGGATATGCAGTGGATTTATATCACGAGTTATTTATCCCCACATTCTGGAGTAGGCGGTGATTAATTGGCTTTTTCTGATGATTTTATATACCAACTTCAATTGGGAAACCCTATCGACGATGTGATGAAATCATACGTTAATCTCATTAGGCGAGGACATAATTTCGTCTGTTCTTGTCCATTTCATTCGGAGAAAACTCCGTCATGTACCGTTTATCCTGATACGCAAAGCTTTTACTGCTTTGGATGTGCTGCTGGTGGTGATGTTATCACTTTTATTAGGAAGATTGAAAATCTTGAGTATATTGAGGCTATAAAGTTGCTTGCAGAGCGTGCAGGACTTGATATTCCAACTGATAAACAGGGGGAACAGACTGCTCGGATTAAGGCTAGGATTCTTGAAATTAATCGTGAAACTGCAGTTTTTTTCTATAAATCGTTGACTTCAGATTCCTCAAAAACTGGGCTGAAATATTTTGTATCTCGTGGACTCTCTCCCCAAACTATAAAAAAATATGGCTTGGGGTATGCTGATAATTCATGGGACAAGCTTAAAAACCATTTGCTTTCACTCAATTTTAAAGAAGATGAACTCGTAACTGCTGGTGTTTGTCTTTCCAAAAATGGAAATACGTTCGACTTATTCAGAAATAGAGCTATGTTCCCTATCATGGATTTGCGAGGAAATATAATTGGTTTTGGTGGCAGAATTCTTGATGACGGTATGCCAAAGTACATAAATACGATGGATACTCCCGTGTTTAAGAAAAGTCGAAACCTGTTTTCACTAAATTTCGCAAAAAATTCATCGTCAAATAGGCTCATTCTTGCTGAGGGTTATATGGACGTTATCGCAATAAATCAAGCAGGATTTGAAAATGTTGTGGCAACGCTTGGAACTTCACTTACATCTGAACAGTCAAGGCTTATTTCACAGTATGCAAAAGAGGTAATTATTTCCTACGATAGTGATGGTGCTGGACAAAAAGCTACTTCAAGAGCTATAAATTTACTCGGTGAGGCTGGGGTTACAACACGCATTATTAATATGGAGGGTGCAAAAGACCCCGATGAATACATAAAAAAGTTCGGTGCTACCCGATTTAAGCTTTTACTCGATAATTCAGATGGTGCTATTAATTTTGAATTGGAAAAGTGTAAGGATGGCTTGGATTTATCCACTGAAGTTGGAAAGGTTGAATGCCTGAAACGCACAGTAAAAGTGTTGTCGCAAATATACAATCAGCTGGAACGTGATGTATATATTTCCAAGGTTTCTAAGAATTATGAGGTTTCATTAGATGTCTTGAAGGCTCAAATTGATAATGAAATAACTAAGATTTATAAAAAAGATAAGAAAAGCAGTTGGAAAAGTATTGTATCTAAGTCCCGTTTTAGAGATGATATAAACCCAGAAATCGCCCAATATCCGAAGGAAAGCAAGGCTGAGGAAGGCATAATCGCATATCTGTTTCAACATCCTGATATGGTTAAAAAGGTGCTTGACTGTATTACTCCTGAACATTTTGTTACTAGCTTTAATAAAAAGATTTTTATGATTTTATGTGAAAAGCTCAATTCATCGACAAATTTTACCTTATCATTGCTTTCCGATGAATTTTCTGATAGTGAAATGGGAAGAATAACGGGAATAGAAGCGAAACATAGAGATATTTTATTAACCGAACAAGTTGTTGACGATTATATAAAAATTTTAATTGATTTTAATAAAAATAAATTACTTGATAATGTTGATTCTAATGAAGATTTATTGGAATTGCAAGAAAGACTTAAAAATACAAAATAATTCATTTTATCCTCAACCCGCCATATAGGATAAAGCAACTTTTTTAGGCGGAGAATGGAGCTTTTTATGGCAATAGACAAAAAAAATTCTGTTGAACAATTAATGGAGCAAGGTAGAAGAGATGGAAAACTCACTGCAAAGGAAATTACTGACGTACTAGAGGCAATGAATTTCGATGTCGAACAGATGGATAAATTTTATGACGATTGTGCTAATTTGAATATTGAAATTGTAGATGATCCTTCTACAAGTAGTTCTGACATGAAAATCGCTATGGATTCAGGTATATCCGACGATTTAGAAATTGCCTTGTCCACTGATGGTATTTCTCTGGATGACCCTGTGAAAATTTATTTAAAAGAAATTGGACGAGTTCCTTTGCTATCTGCTGAAGAGGAAATTGAGCTGGCTCAGCGAATGGCTACAGGTGATACTTATGCAAGAAAACGCCTTTCAGAAGCGAATTTGCGTCTTGTTGTAAGTATTGCAAAAAAATATGTAGGTCGTGGAATGCAATTTCTCGACTTAATTCAAGAGGGAAACCTTGGGCTTATAAAAGCTGTGGAAAAGTTTGATTACACAAAGGGTTTTAAGTTTTCAACATATGCTACTTGGTGGATAAGGCAGGCTATTACTAGGGCGATTGCCGACCAAGCAAGAACTATACGAATTCCTGTTCACATGGTTGAAACTATTACAAAAGTAAAAAAAGTTTCAAGTCAACTCTTACATGAAAATGGACATGACCCAACCCCCGATGAAATTGCCGCAAGACTTGAGATACCTGTTGAGCGTGTTCGTGAAATCATGCGAATCGCTCAAGACCCTGTTTCACTCGAAACACCAATTGGCGAGGAAGAGGACAGCCATCTTGGTGACTTTATACCAGATGATGACGCTCCTGCACCTGCTGAAGCAGCATCATTAATGCTTTTAAAGGAACAATTAAACGAGGTTTTAGCTACTCTTACCGATAGAGAAGCTAAGGTTTTAAGGTTGCGTTTTGGTCTTGAAGATGGGCGTTCACGAACTCTTGAGGAAGTTGGTAAGGAATTTGATGTCACAAGAGAGAGAATAAGACAAATTGAGGCAAAAGCATTGCGTAAATTACGTCACCCAAGCAGAAGCAAAAAAGTCAAGGATTTCCTTGACTAACAATTGCTTTGCTACATAAAATAACAAGGGAGAGTTGCAAACAACTCTCCCTAAATTTATTATTAATATAATCCTAAGCGATTTTCATCACTTAACTAATCAAAATTTAGCACTCACTCCTAAAAAGTATTCCTTAACTGTAGGACAGCAAGTTTTAATTTATATTAGTACATCGGTACCACCTTTTTCAGATTATTTATTCTACTTCGAATTGTTAAACGATTTTCATCATTTAGCTAAATCCTCTGGAGGTATCACTCCTATCATTTTAGATTGTTTTGCGAACTCTATAAATACTCATCATAAAGCATCACTACTTTCATAAACTTGGAGTTAAAAATACATCTATTAGTACATCGGTACCACCTTTTTTCAGATTATTTGTTCCACCTTGAACTGTTAAATGAATTTCATCATTTAGCTAAATCCTTTGGAGGTATCACTCCTATCATTTTAGATTGTCTTGCGAACTCTATAAATACTCATCATAAAGCATCACTACTTTCATAGAATTGGAGTTTGAAATATATCTATTAGTACATCGGTACCACCTTTTTCAGATTATTTGTTCTACATCGAATTGTTAAACGATTTTCATCATTTAGCTAAATCCTCTGGAGGTATCACTCCTATCATTTTAGATTGTTTTGCGAACTCTATAAATACTCATCATAAAGCATCACTACTTTCATAAACTTGGAGTTTGAAATATATCTATTAGTACATCGGTACCACCTTTTTCAGATTAATAATTTCATTTTTAATTTTGAATGATTTTCATCATTCTACAAATTTCACCATGGGTCCCACTCCCGTCTTTCTAGATTGCTTTGCATACTCTATAAATACTCATCATAAAGCATCACTACTTTCATAGAATTTGGTTAAATGTATTCCCATACTAGTCCATCGGTACCACCTTTTTCTTAATATAATAGCTTTTTATTTAAAGACCATAGGTCACTAGTTTGAGATTTTCCTAAATCTCTATAAAACCTTCATCTTTAAAAGTTGCCATCATTCTTGCAAAGTTTAATTGGTACGACTTGACTCATTATGTAACTGACTTGAACAGAATATTTTTAATAAATTTAATTTTGGAATAAAGATTTCTCTTAAACTTCCCTCTTATTCAATCTGTTAACCAGTTACCAAGAACTATTGACGAGTCATGAATGATGACTTCTATCTGCTGTTCGTCTATACTTTCCATCGGACCCGCCTCCTTTAAATTATTATTCCTGCTGAAGAATTCTTAATTAATTCCTATGTCCCTTGCAGAAACACTCAGAAACTTAAATCTCACTACCTAAACAACACCAACGCTTTTAAGTTGTTTTAATTTACTAATTCAGCTTAAACTCTTGCACAAAATTCATAATTCATATATTGTAGCATTTCTACTTTAAATAACTATTTACTCTGCTTGCATGTCGTTTAAGTTTTTCGATTTCGTTTCTATGTTTATATAATAGCATGCATTTTGTCACTTGTCAATAGTTTTTTCTATATTTTTTGCAAATAAATTGTTTAATATTTTGTTAACATTTTTCATCTTGACTTTTTCTTTATATTATAGTACAATTAAAAAGTTGAGGGTTAATATCCCTAACTTTTATATCTTTTATATTATAATGTAAGATCAAAATTATAAGATGTTTGCCATATTCGGCGGATTGGAGTTTAAAATGCCTGATTTAGATTATACACCTGACCTTTATACATTGGTTGACGAAGAGGGTAACGAGGAAACCTTTGAAATGATGGACGTTCTTGAAATTGATGAGCAACGCTATTTTGCTCTTATGCCTTATCTTCCTGAAGCTGAAGAGTTACTAGAAAGCGACGGCGAATTAATTATTCTTAAATCTGAAATAGTTGATGGCGAGGAAATGCTTACTTCAATCGACGATGATGATGAATTTGAAAGGATAGGAAAAGTCTTCTTGGAAAGACTTGAATCTATGTTTGAAGAGGAAGATTGTGAATGTACTGATGACGGTTGCGATTGTTGTCACTAAAATTTTAAAAATTACCTATTGATTTTTCTTATTTGTTGTGATATAATAAATTTAGAAAAGAAAAAACATTCTGCCTTGTTCGCGTTAGTATAGTTTTATATAATCCAACACATATATAAAGGGAATTCAACTCTGAACAGAGAATTGCAGACCTCCCACTTTAATAGTGGACGAAGGGAGCGTGCGACTGTCAGGAGGATACCCACCTGCTTAGTGCGGGTTTTATATGCTATATTGTCGGCAAGGCGGTTTATTTTTTTAAAGTTTACAAATTATTTTGTAGTTGACAAGACAGGTTAAACTGTCTTGTTTTTTTATAGTGCTTTTTTAGTTCGTTTATGATATAATTGATGTAAAGTAATTCACGGGAGAGTTTTATGGAATATATAGTTAACCTTGAAAATTGGAATTCTGTTTTTGCTGTGCCGTCAAGCGTTGTAGATAATTATATTAAGCTTGCTAGTGGTGCAGCTTTAAAAGTTCTTTTATATATGCTTAAAAATAATAACCAGCCTTTTAATATATCTTATATTGCACAAGCACTTGGGTTATCCGAAGAAAATGTTGAAGAGGCATTCTGCTTTTGGGAACAGGTTGGTGTTTTATCAAAGCCAGACAGCAATGGAGATACCGAATTGCCTAATGCACAAAACGCTATCCCCTTGCCTGTTGCAAATGCAGTAAAT
>CAZSZG010000002.1:46655-48887 GCA_964610805.1 uncultured Oscillospiraceae bacterium | reverse complement strand
GCCTGTTGCAAATGCAGTAAATACCACAACATCACCTACTACTAATGTAAGTGACGCAACAAATCCTGTTGATACGGAAATTGTAGACGCTGAAAATAGCAAGAAGTTTACGCAACGTTCAAGTTCTGGTTTTCCGATTAGTCCATCAGAAATATCAAAAAAGCTTGAAACTTCACAGGATATAAAGGCATTGTTTTCTATGGCTGAAATTTCTCTTGGAAATATGCTTACATATACGGAACAGCGTTCATTTGTTTGGATTTATGAATATGTGGGACTTAAAGCTGATGTTATACTTATGTTACTTGAGTATTGCGTTTCTATTGAAAAAACAAATATGCGTTATTTGGAAACAATTGCTATCTCATGGCAAGAAAACGACATAAATACTCTTGAGTCTGCACAGGCTGAGATAAAACGTTTACAGGAATCTCGTAGCTTTTATAGTAAAGTTTCACGGGCTTTGGGGCTTGAGAGAAAGCCTACTTCAAAACAACGTGAATTTATTGATGCTTGGTTGGAAAAGGGATATAGCCTTGATTTAATTGAATATGCGTATGAAAAAACTATTGATAATATAGATAAACGCTCATTCCCTTACATAAATCGTATACTTGAGGATTGGTATGCAAATGGTCTTATTACACGAAATAAGGTTGATGAGAGTAATTCAAGCAATCCTAAGGCTAAGAAATACAAGGATAAAACTGAGCAATCATATGATTTGAATGACCTTGATTCGCTCGCCGTTAATCTTACAAATAATACAAGGAATGGAGGTTAGGACTTGTCAAATTCAAGAATTTATAACGCTGCTCTTGATATTATTTCAAAGAGAAGATGTGATGCAAAGATAAGCTATGAAAATCATTATAGAGATGCAGAAGCAAAAATCCCTGAGATTGTTGAAATAAATCGACAACTTGCGAACACCAGTCTTGAGCTTCTTAATATTATAAAAGCTGGTGGTGACAATATCAACAAACGCTTGGATGCGTTGAAACGTCAAAATCTTCAAGCACAAGAAATGGTGGAGATACTGCTTGTTCAAAATAATTTACCTAAGGATTATCTCAATATAAAGTATAAATGTGAACTTTGTGGTGATACAGGCTTTGTGCAAAACTCAAGGTGTGAATGTCTTAAAGAAGTGATTGGTAGGCTTTCGGTTAAGGCTCTTAATTCCCATTCACAAATTAAGCTTTGCAGTTTCAGAACATTTAATCTAAACTATTATAAAAATGTTACTGCACCCGATGGAACTGATTGTTATGGAGTTATGTCCCATGTTTTGGATTATTGTATTAGGTATTCTCATGAGTTTTCGCTAAATTCAAAAAGTATTTTTATGCTCGGTAAAACTGGGCTTGGCAAAACTCATTTATCCCTTTCAATCGCTGAAAAGGTTATCGCAAAAGGATATAATGTGCTTTATGATTCGATTATTAATTACTTACGTCAAATTGAAAAGGAGCATTTCGGTCGTGATAGCTCTGGAACTGATACATTAGGACTTCTTCTTGATGCAGACCTTGTAATATTTGACGATTTAGGCTCTGAATATGATACAAGCTTTTATATTTCTACTATATATAATATTATTAACACAAGGCTGAATAAAGGCTTGCCTACAATAATAAGCACCAATCTTTCTCCACAAGAAATAGAAAGCAAATATGATGCAAGACTTATTTCAAGGCTTTTTGCTATGTATGATTACTTGAAGTTTATGGGTAGTGATATTCGTCATATTAAAAAGAAAAATGGTGAGGTTTAAGCCTAAATCATAAAATTGTTCAATTATTTTAACCAAATTGACATAGTTTTTTCTATATTTAACCTTGACAAATTGGAAATAATAATATATAATTACTTTAGATAAAAGGGAGTAGCTTGCACCATTTGGTGTTATCTAGGGCGTCAATACGATTATTTAATCCGCACTAAATAAGCGATAAGCAAGACTTTTATCAGGGCAAATTTTGTCTTGATAAAAGTCTTTTTTTATATCAAGACTTTATCTGGGCATAATATCATTAAACATTAACTAGGAGGAATAAAATTGACATCACACAGCATTAATCAAGAGGAACTCTTAAAAACGCTTAATACAAATGAGCAAACTGGTTTAACTAATGAAGAAGCTAAACAAAGGCTTCAGCAAGATGGCGAAAATGTTCTAAGGGCAAAAAAGAAAAAGACTATGTTTCAACGCTTTATGGCTCAATTTAA
>CAZSZG010000002.1:43841-46555 GCA_964610805.1 uncultured Oscillospiraceae bacterium | reverse complement strand
CTTGAGGCTGGTGATTTTGTACCTGCTGACGCAAGGCTTATTACCTCCTCCTCTTTGAAATCTGAAGAATCAGCTTTAACTGGTGAATCTGTGCCGTCTGAGAAAAATGCAAAGAATGTTATCGCTGAGAATGCACCAATTGGCGATAGAACTAATATGGTTTATTCTGGGTGTAGTATAACATATGGTACAGCAACTGCTGTTGTTTCATCAATAGGTATGGACACAGAAATGGGTAAAATTGCTGGTATGCTTGATAACGAAAAAGAAACACAGACACCACTCCAACAAAAGCTTGCAAGCTTAGGAAAATATCTTGGATTTATTGCATTGGGTGCTTGTGCAGTTATATTCGTAATCGGACTTATCAATAATATACCTCTCATGGAAATATTCATGACTTCTGTATCTCTTGCAGTTTCAGCTATTCCTGAGGGATTGCCTGCAATCGTTACTATCGTTCTTTCTATCGGCGTACAGCGTATGGTTAAACATAATGCTATTATAAAAAGACTTCCTGCTGTTGAAACTTTGGGAAGTGCATCTGTAATCTGCTCCGATAAAACTGGAACTCTTACGCAAAACAGAATGACATTGGTTACTTCTTATGATGATAAAACAGGTGTTGTTGAACAAATCAGCGACAAAAATACTGATAGAATAAAAATGCTGTTAATGTATGCAACCCTTTGTAGCGATGGCTCTGTTGTTGTAGCTGATGGGGAAGAAAAGCATATAGGTGATCCTACTGAAACATCAATAGTGCTTGCTGCTTATAAAAACGGCATGACTAAAGATGAACTTAATGAAAAGTTTCCAAGACTTGCTACACTTCCTTTCGATTCAGATAGAAAGCTTATGACGAGTGTAAATACTATTAATGGTAAGACAATAGTTATTGTTAAGGGTGCTATCGATGTTTTAGTTGATAGATGTATTAATGGTAATATCGAAAAAGCAAAAGAAACTGCTGAAAATATGAGTAAAGATGCTCTTAGAGTTATTGCTGTTGCTTATAAGGAAGTCGAATCTATTTCAGCTGAACCTACTATTGATGAGTTGGAGAATGGCTTAACATTTATGGGGCTTGTTGGAATGATTGACCCTCCAAGACCTGAGGCGAAAGATGCTGTTGCTGTTTGTATTCAGGCTGGAATTAAGCCTGTTATGATAACTGGCGACCATATCGTTACTGCATCAGCAATTGCTAGGGAATTAGGAATTCTAAAAGATGGCGACAATGCTATAACGGGTGCAGAACTTCAAGCAATGTCCGATGAAGAATTAAGCGAAAAGGTAAGAAGTATTTCCGTTTACGCAAGAGTATCACCTGAAGATAAAATCAGAATTGTTAAGGCATGGCAGGCAAAGGGTGAGGTTGTGTCAATGACTGGTGATGGTGTTAATGATGCTCCTGCACTAAAGGCTGCTGATATTGGATGTGCGATGGGAATTACGGGTACTGACGTTGCTAAGGGTGCAGCAGATATGACCTTGACTGATGACAACTTTGCAACAATTGTTAAGGCTATTGAAGAAGGCAGAGGTATTTACGATAATATTAAAAAGGTTGTAGGATTTCTTTTGGGAACAAATATTGGTGAAATTTTCACTGTATTTTTCGCAATGCTATTTTGGCATACATCCCCTCTCCTATCAACACAGCTATTGTGGATTAACTTAGTTACAGACGGACTACCTGCTATTGCTTTGGGTATGGAAGCTGTTGATAAGGATGTAATGAGCAAAAAGCCAAAGCCTAAAAATGAAAGCATTTTCGCAAATGGATTAGGATTAAGAGTAGTTATTCAAGGACTTATGTTCGCATTATTAACCCTATTTGCTTTCAATTTCGGCAAAGAATATTCTGGCGATTTGACTATGGGCAGAACAATGGCGTTTATGACTTTGGCTCTAACACAGGTTTCCCACTCATTTAATATGCGTTCTAACCGTTCAATTTTCAAAATAGGACCGTTCTCTAATAAGTATTTAACTGGTGCAGCACTTATTTCTCTTGTACTGGTTCTTATCGTGTCATTTGTTCCACCAATCGCTAATGTTTTCGGATTAACTATGCTTGAACCGTTTATGTATCTGATTGTGCTTGGACTTGCATTAGTTCCTATCGTTGTGTTGGAAATAACAAAGGCAATAGGTTTAATCAGACATCACGAATAATATTTTTATAGTGTTATCCGTAAAGTTTATAATATTTATTGTTTGTTTGTAACTTGGTTACAGAAAAAACATATTTTTATGGTTATAATAATGTTAGATTAAAGTTTAGGAGGTATAAATATGTCAGTTACTGTATTAACAAAAAACAATTTTGAGAATGAGGTTCTCAACTCAGATAAACCTGTCCTTATTGACTTTTGGGCAGCTTGGTGTGGTCCATGTCGGATGCTCTCACCTGTTGTTGATGAAATCGGTGAAGAGTATAGCGAGGACGTTAAGGTTTGCAAGGTGAATGTTGATGACGAGGGCGAACTTGCATCACAATTTGATGTTATGAGTATCCCTACACTTGTAATTATTAAAGATGGAAAAATCGTTGAAACTGCCGTAGGTGCGAAATCTAAAAATGATATTTTAAGAATGCTAGGTATCTAACATAAATGAAAAAGCTGCTGTCATATTATAATGATAGCAGCATTTTTTTATTGTATTGTTGTCACTTCATCAGCTGATGTTTCTGTCATTGTTTCAGC
>CAZSZG010000002.1:40267-43741 GCA_964610805.1 uncultured Oscillospiraceae bacterium | reverse complement strand
CCATCGTTGTTTCAGCAGTAATGCCACTTTCAGTTACTCCAGTTTCAGTTCCAATTCCACTTGGCATGAAATCGCTGAATTCAATAAGTAAATCTAAATTAGGCATCGCAAACGAAACAAGTAGTCCTGTTTCCTTATCAAGCATTATTTCATAATCGCCTTGTTCAGTCCTACCCTCAATAACCAAATATTCTTTGTCATTGATTACTTCAATAGTATCCTTAGACGCTGTTTCATCAATAATTGTAAACAAATTACTCATCATGGACTTTATCGGCAAAGCAGACTTTGGTACTGAAAAGCTTAACCCCTTATATGATGCTGTAACATCATCGTCCAAAAATGAAAGCTTAACTCCTGCTAATGTATTAGGTGCTGAAAAGTCAGCCTCCCATGCACCGTTTCCAAATCTCTTTACTGATGCTTCAGAAAGAAGATCGCCATACTTCATCTTAACATTACATGAAAAAGCACTGTCAAGCTGAGGCTTGATTTCCTTTTTCACTTTTCCAATCTTGCCACAAGCAGACAAGGAAAGAATACTAACTACCACTAACATCAATGCAAAAATCCTTTTCATAAAAAGCTCCATTCTCCGTTTTCGGTATTAATTTATCTTTTTACAATCCTTGACTTTTGCCGATATATCGGGCTATTTATAAGCTACTTTCCAAATATCGATTACTTATTATTTTTCATTTCATTGAACAGGTAAGGTAATTCCTGTACCATGTCCGTTGGGAGCATAGCTTGTTGAGAATATTTAACTGCTGTTAAATCCCCTGCCCTACCATGCATATAAACACTTAGAATTGCTGACTGTTCAGGTTTAATTCCCTGTGCCACAAATGAAGCAATCATTCCACTTAATATATCGCCACTTCCCCCTTTACTCATGCCCGAATTCCCGTTTATATTTACATATGCCTTGTCGGAAACAGCCACAATCGTTCCTGCCCCTTTAAGCACCAGTATAGCTTTACTTTCCCTTGTAAAGCCAACTGCTGACGCAAGTCTATCAGACTGAACTTCCTCCGTCCTACAACCGATAAGCCTTGCAAATTCGGCTGGATGAGGTGTAATAATAACCTCCGACTTGTTGTCCTTTATAATATCTATGCAGTCCACTATACAGTTTATTCCATCAGCATCTAAAATTACAGGACAGCTTATGTTTTTTATTACTTCTCTGACCAATATTTTTGTTTCATCAGTTACACCAAGTCCACAACCAATTAAAACTGCTGAAGATTTATTACATTCTTCAATGATTTTATCAAGGTTCTCAGCAAGATAAAATCCGTTCCCATCGGTTTCCATTGGCAAAATCATTGCCTCAGGTATTCTTGTTAAAATTGAATTAGCAGTCCTGATTGATGAAGTTACTGTAACCAACCCAACCCCACAACGCAATGCAGATTCACAAGCCATGATGCCAGCACCAGTCATTCGCTCACTCCCTGTAATACATAACAGTCGCCCGTAATCACCCTTATGTGAATCAGCTTTTCTTTTAGGAATAATTTCTGAAATAAGGTTTTTATCTATCACTTTTATTGGAAAATCAAGCGTGTCGTAATAACTTTCAGGTATGCCAATATCCACAACCATAACTTTACCGCATAGTTCTTTTAGTGGGTACTGCTCCATTCCAAACTTTTTATAGGCAAAGCAAACTGTATAGTCAGCTGTAAAAGCTCCCTCCGAAACAGCTCCCGTAGCACAATTCCCTCCACTTGGAACATCAACAGCAACCTTTATCGCATCTGTTTTCACTGCAAATATATTTTTTGTTTTATCATCAAGTTCACCGTGAAAGCCTGTTCCAAATACTCCATCGACTACCATAGTTGCGTGCTTTACTATGTCTATTATCTGATTTTCTTCAGTTATAATAAGTAGGTTTTTATCCTTAGTTTTCATAAATTCATTTAAGGCAATTTCAGTTTTAGGTATCCCATACAAGAGTGCAATTACCACCTCATACCCTTGCTTAATTAAATATCTCGTCGCAACAAAGCAATCGCCACCATTATTTCCATTACCACATAAAAAAATAATTTCTTTACTATTTACAGTGGATTTGCTGTAAATTTCTTCAATTTTCCTCGCAAGACATAAGCCTGCATTCTCCATTAATTGCTCATAGGAAAATCTGTTTTTATCCGAATGTTCCTCCAAAGCCCTCATCTGTATAGGTGTAACTAGGTTCATAATTTCCTCCTAATAAAAATCTGCTACCTATTATTTAAGTAGCAGTAAATTATACCCTTAGTATATTATAACTATCGCAGTAGCATATTCCTTTGTATGACTTATGCTAACTGAAATGTTTTTATCTCCAGCTATTCCCAACGCTTTCCCCGTTAAAATTATATAGGGTGCACCAAGTTTATCGTTAAGAGTAGTCACTTCATTCAACTCAAAATCCCTCACGCCTGTCCCTAAAGCCTTTCCAAAAGCCTCTTTAACGCAAAACCTACCTGCAATAGTTTCAGGATTATTTTTGCGTTGTTCAAATAATTCTAACTCCTCTGGGGAAAAAACCTTATTCATAAAACGGCTGTTTTTCATGCTTTTTTTTATGCGTTCAACTTCAATAATATCAATTCCTACACGCATTATAACACTATTCTCCTTGATAAATAGGGCTTTATGCTTTCTAGTATCTTTTCATTTGGAGAGAAAACAACTCTTGATTCTCCATATTCATTATGCTTGAAATCAGCGTAATATTCGTTTTCATATATTCCATCCGATACCATAAAAGTTGTAGTTTCTTCCTGAATATCCTTAGCGTCACTAAATTTTCCAATACTTTCAAATGAGGATACTTTAACCGTCAAGAGATGCACTCTTTTTTTCTTTGATATTATTTTATCAATATCAATTTCACCATTTACGACTGAATATTCATACTCAATATCCATGCCCTTTATTAAATAAATACTCATGCCAATTATACCCAAAGTTAATAAAATTCCAATCGGCATTAAGAAAATCAAAGCTAAAGCACTAATGGCAATAGCAAAAATTATGATAAGAATTTTATATAGAAACTTATTTTCATTTGCTCCACCTTGTACAATTTGTTCTGCAATTACATCCATTTTTATCCTCCATATATACTTCTTTCAATAATTATATCATATTTTTTTAAATTCTTCAACAATAAACACTTGCTTTTTTATTAAAAATTGTTTATACTTATTATAACACGATGACTGAGAGAGTAAACATTTTATTTCATATTTCAGAGAGGGATTGCCTTTGGCTGTAAGCTTTCCTATTATGTTAAATGTCGAAGTTCACTCACGAGTGGCTATGCCGAAGTTCTGTTTGTGGAATTGTAAGCTGTGACGTTAAGTCTGCGTTAAAGACAAGAGGGTGTTTGCCTTTGGAAAATGGGTGGTTTATACAAGACTTGTCTTGTCCTATTTGGGCAGGGCTTTTTTATTTTGTACGATTAATTTT
>CAZSZG010000002.1:0-40167 GCA_964610805.1 uncultured Oscillospiraceae bacterium | reverse complement strand
AGGTGATTGAATGAAACAGCAGTTAGAAAAGATTGAGTCATTGGCTAAGGAGGAGATATTATCCTGTAATGACATTAAGGGGCTTGATTCTTTAAGGGTTAAGTATTTAGGCAAAAAGGGTGAGCTTACCGCTATTTTAAAACAAATGGGCAAACTTTCAGCAGAAGAACGTCCTATTATGGGTCAGTTTGCAAACAAGGTTCGTGAAGATATTGAGAATGCCATTTCTGAAAAGCTAAAAGCCTTAAAGCAAATGGAACAGGATAATGCTATAAAAAGCGAATCAATTGACATAACTTTACCTGGTAAGGTAAAGCAAATTGGTAAGTTACATCCCCTTACAGTTGTTGCGAACGAAATTAAGGAAATCTTTATTGGTATGGGTTATAACATTGCTGATGGTCCTGAGGTTGAATATGATTATTATAATTTTGAGGCTCTAAACCTACCTCCAGACCACCCTGCAAGGGATACTCAGGATACTTTCTATATAACAGAAAATATTCTTCTTCGTACACAGACTTCCTCCGTGCAGGTTCATGTAATGGAAAACCAAAAACCTCCTATAAGAGTAATTTCTCCTGGACGTGTTTATCGTTCTGATGCAGTTGACGCTACGCACTCACCTCTTTTTAATCAAATTGAGGGGCTTGTTGTAGATAAGGGTATAACTATGGCTGATTTAAAAGGTACGCTTGAAATGCTTATGAAGCGTCTTTACGGCGATGATTGCAAGATTAGACTTCGCCCACATCACTTCCCTTTCACTGAGCCGAGTGCAGAAGTCGATGTTATGTGCTTTAACTGTCATGGCGAGGGGTGTCGTGTTTGCAAAAATGAGGGATATATTGAACTTCTTGGTGCTGGAATGGTACACCCTAAGGTGCTTGAGGGTTGTGGTATTGACAGCGAGGTTTATTCTGGATTTGCATTTGGTCTTGGCTTGGAAAGAATAGCCATGAGAAGATATAATATCAACGATATGCGTCTGCTTTATGAGAATGATTTGAGATTTTTGGAGCAGTTTTAATTAAAATTATTACTGTTGCGTATAGAATTTAGGAGGAAAATTTATGAACTTATCTATGAAATGGCTTTCAGATTATATAAAAAAGGATATTCCTATAAAAGAATACTGTCATGGTATGACAATGAGTGGCTCAAAGGTTGAGGGTTATGAAATCGAGGGTGAGGAAATTTCTAATGTTGTTGTAGGAAAAGTGCTTTCTGTTACACCTCATGAGGACTCCGACCACCTTGTTGTGTGTCAGATTGATGTTGGCAAGGAGCAACCTGTACAGATTGTTACAGGAGCACCAAATGTTAATGTTGGTGATATTGTTCCTGTTGCATTAGATGGCTCAACACTTCCTGATGGAAAAAAGATTAAAAAAGGTAAACTTCGTGGCGTTGAAAGTTGTGGTATGCTCTGTTCACTTGGTGAGTTAAACCTCACAACTCATGACTTCCCATATGCAATTGCTGACGGAATTTTTATCATGCAAGAGGATTGTGAAATCGGACAGGATATTCAATCTGCAATAGGGTTGAATGATACCTCTGTTGAATTTGAAATAACATCAAACAGACCTGATTGCCTATCTGTAATCGGGCTTGCAAGGGAAACATCTGCTACATTTAACACTGGCTACACCGTTAAAACTCCTACTTTTTCTGCAAATTCTGAGGATATAAACGATAGCCTAAAGGTAACTGTTGAAAACAAGGATTTATGCAAGCATTATTGTGCTGGGATTGTTAAAAATGTAAAAATTGAGTCATCACCACGTTGGATGAGAGAGCGTTTAAGGGCAAGTGGTGTGCGTCCAATTAACAACCTTGTTGATATTACAAACTATGTTATGCTTGAATACGGACAGCCTATGCACGCATTTGATTTACGATATGTTGATGGTGCTGAAATAGTAATACGAAATGCAAAAAATAACGAAAAGATAACAACTCTTGATGGAGTTGAACGTGTGCTTTGCGATGATATGCTCGTTATCGCTGACTCAAATAAACCAATTGGTGTTGCGGGTGTTATGGGTGGCGAATACAGTGGAATTATGGACGATACAAACACTGTTGTATTTGAATCTGCATATTTCAACCCTGTTTCCATTAGAAAAACAGCGAAAAAGCTTGGTATGCGTACCGACGCAAGTGCAAGGTTTGAAAAAGGCTTGGATACAAATTTAGCAATGGTTGCATTGAGCAGAGCCTTTGAACTTGTTGAACAGCTTGGTGCTGGGGAAATTGTTGGTGGAATAATCGACAAGGATTATATTGATAAAACGCCCAAAACCATTGGTTTAAATCCAGAATGGATAAATAACTTTCTTGGTACTAATATCCCTGAAAGCGATATGATAGAGTTTTTAACAAGCCTTGATTTCATTGTTGAAAATGGTAAAATCACAGTGCCAAGCTTTAGAATTGACATTGAATGTAAGGCTGATATTGCTGAAGAAGTTGCTAGAATTTATGGATATAACAATATTCCATCAACTACTTTCAAAGGTGTTGCTGATTCGCAGTTAACTCCTATTCAGAAATTTACCGATAAGATTTTAAGTACAATGGTATCGCTTGGATGTTATGAAATCGCAACTTATTCCTTTATATCTCCTAAATATTTTGACAAAATCAATCTTCCTGAGGTTAGCACTTTAAGGAAAACTATTACAATTACTAACCCTTTAGGCGAAGATACAAGCGTTATGAGAACAACTATTATTCCATCTATGCTTGAAATCCTATCCAAAAACTACAATAATAGGAATGATTCAGCAAGGCTTTTTGAGGTTGGCAAGGAATATATTCCAACAGCACCTGATACATTGCCTGAGGAACTCCTCCGACTATCAGTTGGTTTGTACGGAGATAATGCCGATTTTTATGAGTTAAAGGGCATAATTATGGCTTTGCTTGATAGTTTAGGTCTAGAGGATTTTGAACTAATGCGTTGCCACGAAAATTATAGTTTTGATGAGGCATCAGCTTTTCATCCTGGCAGAAATGCTGTTATCGTGAAGAATGGTGTTGCTTTGGGAATATTTGGTGAAGTGCATCCAACAGTTGCTGATAATTATGAAATTGGCGTAAAAAGCTATGTTGGAAAATTAAATATTCCTGAAATGATGGAACTTGCAAAGTCGGAAATAACATACAAGCCTTTGCCAAAATACCCTGCTACAACTAGGGATTTAAGCTTAGTTTGTGACGATGAAATACCTGTTGCAGAACTTGAAAAGGTAATAAAAAAGGTTGTTGGAAAAACATTGGAAAAGGTTACGCTGTTCGATGTTTATAAGGGACAGCAAATTGAACAAGGCAAAAAAAGTGTTTCATACTCAATTTCTATGCGTTCACATGAGGGTACTTTAACCGATGAACAGGCAGATACAGCAATGAAACGTGTTTTAAAAGCACTTGCTGAAATGGGTGCAGAGTTGAGAATGTAAAAGTAAAACAGGCTGAATGAGTTTTCATTCAGCCTGTTTTGTTGCAAATAAAATTGTATCTCCGATGGATTTATAATGGGGCTCTGCCCCAAGCCCTGCCAGAGGGAATAATTCCCTCTGGACTCCCCATAATAATGAGTTTCCAAAGGGTGAAACCCTCATTCCACTTCACTAAAGGAACAATATTAATTTAAATTAATATTGTTCCTTTATTGTCAATTTCAAGCATTCTAACATTCCAATTATTAAGACCATGCTTGTCTAATGCAAATCTTAATTTACCAAGAAAATACTCATTATTCTCATCTACAATCGACATAATTGACGGACCTGCACCACTTATATAAACTGCATAAGCACCTAGAGTATATGATAAATCGAAAACAAATTTCGCATGAGGTATAAGCTCCATTCGGTAAGGCTGGTGAAGTCTATCTTCAACAGCTGTTCTAAGATTTTCATATTTTCCAGTCAAAAGTGATGACGAAAACAACGCTGCACGAGATAAATTATAGACAGCATCTTTATGGGCAATCTCTTTTGGCAAGCAATCCCTTGCAAGCTCTGTAGACAACTCAAAATCAGGTATCGCCACAACAAACTTTAAAGTAGTAAGCACCTCCTGTTTCACCCAATGGACACATTTCCCATCAAAAACAGCAGTAACAATTCCACCTAAAAGTGCAGGGGCAGTGTTATCGGGATGCCCCTCAATTTGTGCTGATAAATTTACCATATCATCAAGCGTAAGTGGGTTCCCCATAAGCGTATTCGCACCAACAAGACCAGCGATAATACAAGCCGAGCTACTGCCCAATCCCCTTGTCATAGGAATATTGTTTTCTTGTATAATTCTAAGTCCTGTAAACTGTTTTCCACATATTTCATAAAGTGATTTTGCAGATTTATATATCAAATTCTTTTCATCACAAGGCACTTCCACGCCATCAAGAGATGATATATCCACTCCATCATATTCTTCCATTTGCACATAGTTATAATAGTTCAATGCTAATCCAAGTGCATCAAAGCCTGCTCCTAAATTCGCACTAGTTGCAGGAATTTGTATCTTTATCACTAAAAATGCTCCTTCTAATCAATATCTAAAACAGAAATCATTGATTTAACCTTTATTCCGTTTTCTTCTATTTTTATCTTTAGCTTTACAGCATCTTTAATGCACATCATCTGTGTAGTAAACGCAATTTCTTCAGTATCACTAGCAGAAATATACTCAACATCACCGAACAAATCTGAATTCATTCTATCTACACGGAAATACATTCTTGACTGGGCTTTGCAATATTCTTCAATATAGCTAGTGTCAGAACTATCCTCCCAATACTGTGAAAATACCATTCTATCATGCTTAACCGACTCAATAAGGTCAGCAATAACCGCACTTGCTGTTGGCAATTTTCCAGCACCTCTGCCATAAAACATAGTCTTATCTATTGCATCTCCAACAACCATAACTGCGTTGAAAACATCATCAACCCTTGAAATAAGGTTGTCATAAGGAACAAGCTTTGGCTCAACAGAAATATGAATTTTACCATTCTCAAGCATTTTAACGCTTCCAACTAGCTTAATTGAGCCACCCCATGCTTTAGCAAACTCAACGTCCTGTAAAGTAATTCCTCTTATACCTTTTGTGTATACATTTTTCGGATAAACATGCTTTCCAAATGCTAACGATGCCAAAATACATATTTTTCTACAAGCATCATTACCCTCAACATCATCTGTTGGATCCTTTTCTGCATACCCTAAATCCTGTGCAAGCTTTAAAGCATCTTCAAAACTCATCTGCTCATCAATCATCTTAGTAAGAATAAAATTAGTCGTACCGTTCAGTATTCCCGATATTTCCGTAATCTCATTTGCTGCAAGGCATCTATGCAACGGGCGAATTATAGGAATAGCTCCACCAACGCTTGCCTCAAAGAAGAAGTTGCAATCCATCTTTTTAGCAATTGCAAGAAGCTCTGCACCCTTTTCTGCAACAAGTTCTTTATTCGATGTTGAAACACTTTTACCTTTTTCAAGGCATGCCTTAACAAAGCTGTACGCTGGCTCAAGACCACCCATGCACTCAGCTACTGCTTTTACTTCATCATCATTAATTATAATATTTACATCTTTAACAAACTTATCTTTATATGGGCTATCAGGAAAATCTCTAACATCAAGAATGTACTTTATATCAACCTCTTGTCCAGTTTTTTTCTCAATATGTTGTTTATTCTTATATAACAATTCAACAACACCAGAACCAACAACCCCATAACCCAACACTGCAATTTTAGACATTTATAAATTTCTCCTTCATTCACTTGATAAAATTTTCACTCCAACAACACCATTAACCTGTGAAATATTTGACTTTATTGTATAAATCTCATCCATTGAGCCGTTCAACCGCAAAGAAATAGTAATTGCAGCGACTCCATCAATTGGAATTGTTTGATTAACCGTCAAAATATTTGCGTTAAGCAGGTGAAGCGACACCAAAACACTTGATAAAACTCCAGGTTCATCTTTAAGCTCTGCATAAATAGTAATAATTTTATTCGTTAACTCCTTATCATAGGAAAATATCGAATCCTTGTACTTATAAAAAGCACTTCTGGAAATGCCAACTTTTTTACAGGCAGCAGCAGAGCTTTTTTCTTCCTTGTTAGCAAGCAGCTTTTTCACTTCAATAACCTTAATAATAACCTCAGGAAGCACACTCGAATCAACAAGGACAAGTTGTGAATATTCGTTCATCCAAACAACACTCCGTCTTAAAAATAATTAAATACAGTCCACCACACGAAAACAATTGTATTTCTAACATAACTATACCACATTAAAATGAATTTTGTCAATACCTAGTTGCAAGATAAATTCACTGAACATTTTATAAACCTACATTAAAATGGTAATTTAGTGATTTCTACTTGCTATTACATAGTGATTAACCTCTAAAAAAGGCTTGTTTTATTAATGCGTTTTGTCAACACTTCTAAATTATTAAAATTCTATTGACAAATTGATAAATTTGCTATAAAATAATAATATAGATATAGTAATAAATAAATAAATTAAATAGCAGAAACAATGGCGTTTCAATATAAAGCATTTTTTTAACTTGCTTTGTGTTTGAAACTCCTTTTATTTTAAGGAGGATTTTTTATGCCCGAAACAATGAAAAAACAAAACTTTGCTGACTATTTTGGTTGTGATGTTTTTAATGAAACTGTAATGAGAGATAGACTCCCTAAAGACGTATTCAAGGCTGTTATGAAAACTAAAAATTTAGGAATTTCTTTAGATAGCACTGTTGCAAATATAGTAGCTAATGCTATGAAGGATTGGGCTGTTGAAAGGGGTGCTACTCACTATACACACTGGTTTCAGCCTATGACGGGTATTACTGCTGAAAAGCATGACTCATTCTTATCTCCCTCCGATAATGGTAAAATCATTCTTGAATTCTCGGGTAAGGAACTTGTAAAAGGTGAACCAGACGCTTCATCATTCCCATCTGGTGGCTTGAGGGCTACCTTTGAGGCAAGGGGTTATACTGCTTGGGACCCTACATCTAATGCTTTCATAAAAGACGACTCTCTGTATATTCCTACTGCTTTTTGTTCATATACAGGAGAAATTCTTGATAAAAAGACACCACTTCTTCGTTCTATGGAAATTATTAATGAGCAGTCTTTAAGAATTTTAAAATTATTCGGAAATACTAAAGCAACAAGGGTAATAACTACTGTTGGTGCTGAACAAGAATATTTCTTAATTGATAAAAAATTATTTGATCAGCGTAAAGACTTGTTTCTAGCAGGTAGAACGCTTTTTGGTGCAAAGCCTCCTAAAGGACAAGAACTTGAGGACCACTACTTTGGTAACATTAAAAAGAGAGTTTCTGATTTCATGAAAGATTTGGACAAAGAGCTTTGGAAACTCGGTGTGTTTGCTAAAACAGAACACAATGAGGCTGCACCTGCACAGCATGAGTTAGCTCCCCTATTCACCACTGCAAACATAGCAGCTGACCATAATCAGCTTACTATGGAATTGATGAAGAAAATCGCATTAAAGCATGATTTAATGTGCTTACTACATGAAAAACCTTTCGCTGGGGTTAATGGCTCTGGTAAGCATAATAACTGGTCACTTTCTGCAAATGATGGACAGAATCTTCTTGATCCAGGTGATACACCACAGGAAAACCTACAATTTCTTCTTTTCCTCTGTGCTATTATAAAAGCTGTTCATGAATATTCACCACTACTTAGAATATCGGCATCTAGTGCTGGAAATGACCATCGTTTAGGTGCTAACGAAGCTCCTCCTGCCATTGTTTCTATGTTTATCGGCAGTAACCTTGAGGACGTTCTTTATGCATTGGAAAAAGGAAAAACTTATGTAGCACCTACAAATCAAGAATTTATAATTGGTGTAGATGCTCTGCCAAACTTCCCTAAAGACGCTACCGACAGAAACAGAACTTCCCCTTTTGCATTCACTGGAAATAAATTTGAATTTAGAATGCTTGGCTCTTCCGATTCAATTTCATGCGTTAATACAATCATCAACACCATTGTTGCACAGGTTCTAAGCGAATTTGCAGATGAACTTGAAAAGGCTGATGACTTTGATTCAGCATTGCAAAAGCTTATGGCTAAAACGATAAAAGAACATAAGCAGATTATCTTTAACGGCAACGGCTATTCTGATGAATGGATTGTTGAGGCTGAAAAACGTGGTTTGCCAAACCTTGTAACAACAGCAGATGCTTTACCATACTACTTGAAAGATAATTTTGTAGCAATGTTTGAGAAATTCAAGGTTTATACAAGAGCCGAGCTTGCATCAAGAACTGAAATTTTGCTTGATAATTACAATAAGGTTATAAATATTGAAGCATTGACTATGCTGGATATGGCTAATAAGCAAATTTTGCCTTCAGCTATAAAGTATACTAAAGAATTATGTGACACTGTTATTGCTAAGAAAGCTGTTGGGCTTGAGGGTGGTGCAGAGGAAAAACTTCTACATAGACTTTCCAATATCACAAATGGTTTAGGTGAAGCTATTTCTACTCTTAACCAAATAATAATTGATTCAAAAAATTGCAATGGAATACAAGAATTATCTAAATATTGTAAAAATGAAATTCTTCTTAGTATGCAATCATTAAGAGTTTTAGCTGATGAATTGGAAACCATTATGCCTGAAACATTATGGCCTTTCCCAACATATCTAAGTTTATTGTTTATGATTTAGTTTAGCATACATAAAAAATCGCTCTAGTCCAATATGGATTAGAGCGATTTTATTTTGTATATAGCAGCCAAAAATTTCTGTTTATAAGTAATAATTTTACATATTAGTGCAAGAAAAAGAACTTATCTATAAAAGATAAGTTCTAAAGAAATAAAACTCAACGTACAATAGTTTGAAACTAGTCTTTTAGTTCGCCCATGCAAACAGCACAAACACACTTAGTTTTAAAGTCGCCTAAATCTTCGTTGCTTCCGCAGAATACACATGAAGATTTATACTTCTTAAGTATGATTGAATCTTGGTCCACATAGATTTCTAAAGCGTCCTTTTCAGCGATATCGAGTGTTCGTCTCAACTCGATTGGTAGTACAATTCTACCTAGTTCGTCAATTTTTCTTACGATTCCTGTTGATTTCATTTTAAACTCCTCCTAATAATTATTCATATTGAGTTTATCGTACAAAGTTTCCATTTACTACATCAAGTATACATCTTTTCGACCTGTTTTGTCAAGCGTTTTTTTAGATATTTTTAAACTTTTTAATATTTTACCATTTATGCAATAGAATTATGCTTTTTTGTGCATTTTTCATATAGTTTGACCAAAATTATAAGCATTTTCACCATGTTAATTTAAATTGATACTGCTTTAAAGTAAATATTTGTAACGGAGAGTGTAGAAAAAATGATGAAGTTTGTGTTCGGATTTATGATAATTGCTGCTGTCGTTTTTGGAATATCATCTGGAAATATTGATGGTGTTTCCAACGCTGTATTAGAAGAGGGTGTAAATGCTATTGAGCTATCACTATATATGATTGGTGGAATGTGCGTTTGGGGTGGCATTTTAAAAATTGCTGAAAAGGCTGGTATAACAAAAATGTTATCCGTCTTGTTTAAGCCGATAGCAAAGCTTTTGTTCAAAAACCTTGATTTTAATGGCAAGGCATACAAAGCTATCTCAATGAATGTTATAGCAAATATACTCGGTCTAGGAAATGCTGCTACTCCTTTTGGATTGGAAGCTATGAAAGAACTTGAAAAGGAAGAAAACTTATCAGACACTGCCTCCAATAACATGGTGGTTTTCACAGTTTTAAACACTGCCTCAATAACGCTAATACCGACCACTGTCGCCATGCTCAGACTCAAACACGGCTCACCCTATCCTCTTGATGTCCTGCCTGCAATTTTACTGAATTCTCTGATATCTCTAACGGTAGCAATTATACTAACTAAAATAATAAATTCGCTAAGGAGTAAAAAATGAATTTATCTTCATATATACTACCCATTTTTATAGGATTAATACTCATTGTAGGATTAATTAAACATGTTGACGTTTTCGGCGAATTTATCGATGGTGCAAAAGAAAACCTAAAGGTTGGTGTGGACATACTGCCAACGCTTATTGCACTCATGACAGCAATAGGAATGTTCAAGGCATCTGGTGCAGTAGAATTAATCACCACTGCAGTAAGCCCATTAATTAACGCTCTAGGATTCCCTGCCGAATGTGTCGCATTGGCTCTCATACGCCCTATATCAGGCAGTGGTGCGTTGGCAGTATACGAATCAATACTGAACGATTGCGGTCCTGATGGCTTTGCTGGACGTGTTGCAAGCGTTATGCTAGGCTCAACTGAAACAACATTTTATACTATTGCAGTTTATTACAGCGTTACTAAAATTAAAAAAACACGTCATACTCTATTATGCTCATTATCTGGTGATTTAACAGGATTTATTTTTAGTGCATTACTTGTAAGGATGTTTTTTGTCGTTTAGATGTATAAATGTCCACAATATCAGCTAATATTGTCTAAAACTTGTATTATATAAAATAATAAAATTTTTTTTGAAAAAGGTATTGACATTCGTAATATTATTTGGTATAATAAATAACGTTGTCAGAAGTTCAGTAATTCTTGACACAGTAAGTTTTGAGACATTAGCTCAGCTGGCAGAGCATACGCCTTTTAAGCGTAGGGCCGAGGGTTCGAATCCCTCATGTCTCACCATTAATATTTTAAAATAATAAAAACAGATTGCAATTGCAGTCTGTTTTTTTTATTTTTACCACTTCGATTATAAATATTCTTTGTTTATACCATTATTCTTATAAATAGTATAATATTTCATAAAAATAAAATAACAAATGTTAATACATTCAAAGACTTGACAAAAATACAATTTATGTGATATAATTAGAGTTAATCAATAACATTATCATTAAATCTTTAATATTTCCCTATTTTGTTTATTTATACAACGTAATATTACATATTTAACTAAATATTTGTTGTTGAAAAATAAATGCGTTATTGTTTTAAGTATTTATATATTTTAAATTTAAACATAAAAAATAATATTTGGAGGAAGCTCATGAAAAGAACAGGTATTGTCAGGAAAATCGACGAACTAGGAAGAATTGTTTTGCCAAAGGAATTAAGACGCACTATGGAAATTAACATTAAAGACCCAATGGAAATTTATACGGATAATGAGTATATTATCGTAAAAAAGTATACTCCTAACTGCACATTCTGTGGAAGCTCTGAATCTGTTGGCGAATTCAAGGAAAAATGTGTTTGTGCTGAATGTATGGCTGACTTGAAAAGCAAAGCCTAAAACATTTATACTTGAATACATAATGAATATTATATAAAATAAGGTGATATAGTTTAAGCTATATCACCTTATTTATGTGTTCAGCAGTTTAAAATGTTATATATTAAAAGAACATATGCTCGATGAAAATTTTCAAGCCAATTGCAACTAGCAACACACCACCGACTAATTGAGCCTTTTTGTTAAATATAGAGCCAAATCTTTTCCCAATAATTACACCAAGAAAACTTAATATAAATGTTATTATTGCAATAATCAAGCAAGTGCTTACTATATCTATATCCAATGCTGAAAAACTTACTCCTACTGCAAGTGCGTCTATGCTTGTTGCTACGCCCTGTACCATCAATGTTCCAAAGGTAATTTGCTTTACTTCACAACAATCATTACTCATATCCTTTAAAGCCTCGTACACCATTTTACCACCAATTACTCCCAATAAAATCAATGCAACATAATGGTCATACGCTGTAATATATTTTGTAAAAGTTTGTCCTAAAGCATAACCCAAACTCGGCATTACACCTTGAAAAACGCCAAATGTTAACGCTATAAATAATGTCCACTTAGGTTTCATATTTTTATTGCATAAACCATTAGTTACTGCAACGGCAAATGCGTCTGCTGATAAACCTAATGCTATCAACAATAATTCCACTTTTCCCATGATAATCCCCTCTAAACTTTTCTTGCTAAAAGCTCTGAATATTTTTCGTAAAATGCTTGAAATGTTCCCTCATCAATTGATTGACGCATTTTTTCCATTAATGTATTATAAAAATACAGGTTATGCATAACTGCTAATCTGCCACCAAGTATTTCATGTGCCTTAAAAAGATGTCTTATATATGCCCTCGAAAAGCTTTTGCAAACATGGCAATCACATTCCTCATCTATGGGCTTACTGTCCAGTTCATAGCATTTATTTGTAATATGCATTACTCCACTCCATGTAAACAATGTTCCATGACGTGCATTCCTACTTGGCATAACGCAATCGAACATATCCACACCTCGTGAAACAGACTCAATAAGGTTTGCAGGCGTACCAACACCCATTAAGTATCTCGGCTTATCAGTCGGCATAAACGGTACAACCACATCTAATACCCTATACATATCCTCTGTCGGCTCGCCAACTGCAAGTCCCCCAATTGCATATCCATCAAGGTCAAGCTTTACAATCTCCTCCATGTGCGATACTCTCAAATCCTCAAAGGTACAGCCTTGATTTATCCCGAACAAAAGTTGATTTTTATTTATTGTATCATGCTGGGAATTCAACCTTTCCATTTCTTTTTTACACCTTATAAGCCAACGTGTAGTTCTTTCGCATGACGTTTTTGCATACTCATACTCAGCTGGATTTTCTACACATTCATCAAAAGCCATAGCTATTGTTGAACCTAAATTTGACTGAATTTGCATACTTTCTTCAGGTCCCATAAAAATCTTTTTTCCATCAATATGAGAAGAAAAATACACACCTTCCTCCTTAATCTTACGCAACTTTGCAAGCGAAAAGACTTGAAACCCACCACTATCTGTTAAAATTGGACGATGCCAATTCATAAACTTGTGTAGTCCACCTAGTTCCTTTATCACCTTGTCCGACGGTCGCAAATGCAAGTGGTATGTATTGCAAAGCTCGACCTGACATTTCAACTCCTCCAAATCAAGAGAAGATATGCCACCCTTGATAGCTCCTGCTGTTCCCACATTCATAAAGCAAGGAGTCTGCACCGTTCCATGAACAGTTTCTAAAACCCCTCTCCTAGCCTTTTTTTCCTGTTTTAATAGTTTAAACATTTATTCATTCTCCATTTATTTTATATTATCAGCATTGAATCTCCAAAGCTGAAAAATCTATATTTTTCTTCAACTGCAACTTTATACGCATTCATGGTGTTTTCATAACCCATGAACGCAGATACAAGCATTATAAGTGTGCTTTCAGGCAGATGAAAATTAGTTATCAAGCCATCAATAACCTTGAATTCATATCCAGGATAGATAAAAATATCCGTATATCCGTCCCTTTCACTTATCTCGCCATAGAATTTGGCAAGGCTTTCAAGGGTTCTACAAGTTGTTGTACCAACACCGATTACACGTCCTCCATTTTGTTTTGTTTTGTTAATCTTATCGGCTGTTTCCTTAGAAATACTGTAATGCTCGCTATGCATTTTGTGATTTAGAATATCGTCCTCTTTTACAGGTCTGAATGTGCCAAGTCCAACGTGCAATGTCACATATGCAACATCTATACCCTTTTCTTTTATCTCGTTCAGCATTTCCTTTGTAAAATGAAGTCCAGCAGTTGGTGCAGCAGCAGAGCCTATTTCCCTTGAATAAACAGTCTGATAACGCTCCTTGTTTTCAAGCTTTTCTGTAATATAAGGTGGAAGTGGCATTTGCCCTATTTCGTCAAGTATAGTATAAAAACTACCATCACAAGAAAACTTAACAACCCTGTTTCCATCATCTTTTACTTCAAGAACTTCAGCAATCAGTTTATCTTTTCCAAATGTAAACCTTGCACCAACCTTAGCTTTTTTACCAGGCTTGCAGATTATCTCCCAAACTTTCTCTTCCTTTTGCTCAAGCAATAAAAATTCTATCGGAGTAGCATTGCCCACCTTTTCTCCATAAAGTCTTGCAGGCAAAACTCTTGAATCATTTAAAACTAATAAGTCACCTTTTTTTAGGTTATCGCATAAATTATAGAAGTGATTATGATAAATCTCACCTGTTTTTCTATCAATTTTCATCATTCTTGAATTATTTCTAGGTTCAATGGGCTTTTGTGCAATTAACTCTTCAGGCAAATCATAAAAAAAATCGGATTTTTTCATTTATTTACATATTTTCCTTTCATCTCGATATATTTTAATATAACCTATTAATTTTATCATATTTTAAACTATATTACTACCATTTTTGATTTAATTCGTAAAAATTAATTTTACTTATTGACAGATGTTAAAATAAATGATATTATATTATACATGGATAGAGGTGCGGTTATGATGAGTATTTCATGTTAGGGAAACCATTCTGTTATACATGAATAAAAGGCTATACCGCCGAAGAATAAGCTTTGGTAAGGCTTGTTTTGGTCATATGTTAAATAGGCATATGATTGTCATCATTAATGTGATGGAGAGCTATCGGCATATTTTTGAATTTATGCCAATATGTTTCCTTTATATTTTTGATGAACCGGTTTTCGTAACCGGTTTTTTGATTATATTGTAATCTTAATTATTAAGGAGTGTTAATATGAAAAAATATAATGTAGGGATCATCGGTGCAACAGGCATGGTAGGTCAACGTTTCGCTTTACTTTTAGAGAATCACCCTTGGTTTAATGTAACTACTCTTGCAGCTTCACCACGTTCTGCTGGTAAAACTTATGACGTTGCTGTTGGTGGAAGATGGGCTATGCCAAAGCCAATGCCTGAAAGTATGAAAAATTTAGTTTTATTAGATGCAACAGCTGATATGAAAAAAATCACAAATGAGGTTGATTTTGTTTTCTGTGCTGTTGATATGAAAAAAGATGAAATAAAGGCTCTTGAAGAGGCATATGCAAAGGCAGAATGTCCTGTAATATCAAATAACTCTGCTCATCGTTCTACATCTGATGTTCCTATGGTTGTTCCTGAAATCAACCCTGATCATATTGAGGTTATTGAACATCAACGTGCAAGACTTGGTACAAAGAGAGGGTTCATTGCTGTTAAGTCAAATTGCTCAATTCAAAGCTATGTTCCTGCTTTGCATCCACTTATGAAATACGGAATAAGCAAGGTTCTTGCTTGCACTTATCAAGCAATTTCTGGTGCTGGAAAAACTTTTGAAACTTGGCCTGAAATGAATGATAACTTAATTCCATTCATTGGTGGAGAGGAAGAAAAATCCGAACAAGAACCATTAAAGGTTTGGGGTAAAATTGTTGATGGTGAAATCGTGAATGCTACTGTACCAGCTATCACAACACAGTGCTTGAGAGTTAATGTTTCAGATGGTCATACTGCGGCTGTATTCGTTTCCTTTGATAAGAAGCCAACTAAGGATGAAATTATTGCTCTTTGGAATGAATTCAAAGGTGTACCACAGGAATTAGAACTTCCGTCTGCTCCGAAGCAGTTCATTCACTATTTTGAAGAAGATAATCGCCCACAGGCAAATCTTGATAGAAATCTTGAAAATGGTATGGCTGTTTCTGTTGGTCGCTTGCGTGAAGATTCCCAATATGACTATAAATTTGTTAGCTTGTCACATAATACGCTTAGAGGTGCTGCTGGTGGCGGTGTGCTAATGGCTGAACTATTAGCTGCTAAAGGCTACTTCGATTAATGTTTTTATCTATACCTGAAAACCTGAAAGGAGTTTCTATGAATAACACAATTTTTACTGGTGCTGGGGTTGCAATTGTAACTCCAATGAACACCGATGGAAGTATAAATTATACACAATTTGCTGAAAATATTGAGTTTCAAATTGAAAATCATACTGATGCAATTATTGTTTGTGGTACAACTGGCGAATCCTCAACTATGACTGATGAGGAGCATATTGATATTATTCGTTTTACTGTTGAGCAAACAAAAAAACGTGTTCCTGTAATTGCTGGAACTGGTAGTAATGATACTGCTTATGCGATTGAATTGTCTAAGGAAGCCGAAGATTTGGGCGTTGATGCTCTTTTGGTTGTAACTCCTTACTACAATAAAACATCGCAAAGAGGCTTGGTTGCACATTTTACTGCTATCGCTGATTCAGTGAATATTCCTATTATTCTTTACAATATTCCTGGTAGAACTGGAATTAATATCAATATTGATACTTATGCAGAACTTGCTAAACATAAAAATATTGTTGCTGTAAAGGAAGCAAGTGGCAACATAAGTTATGTGGCTCAATTGATTGCTAAATATGGCGATAAATTAGATGTTTATAGTGGAAATGATGATCAGGTTGTTCCTATTATGTCGCTTGGTGGAAAAGGTGTAATTTCTGTTATGTCAAATATTATGCCAAAGGAAACTCATGACATGACACAATTCTGTCTTGATAATGATTTTAAATCTGCATCAGAATTGCAAATTAAGTATTTAGACCTAATAAACAGCCTGTTCATTGATGTGAATCCAATTCCTGTTAAGGAAGCTATGAATTTAATGGGTATGAATACTGGAAAATGTCGTATGCCTCTAGTTGATATGTCCGAAAGTAGTGTTGCTGTTCTAAAGGCATCTTTAAAAAAATCAGGCTTAATATAAATATTAAAATATAAGGATGTGAAGAAATGACTAACATTGTGATTTGCGGTGCTAACGGTAAGATGGGAAAAACTATTGTCGGCTGTGTTGCTGAACGCAGTAACTGTAAAGTTGTTGCGGGAATTGATATTAATACAACAAAATACAGTGACTTCCCTATCTATTCATCTCCTAAGGATTTATCTGAAAATCCTGATGTTATTATAGATTATTCTAACCCGAATACTCTTGATGGACTGCTTGAATATTGCCTTGTTACTGGAACTGCTGTTGTTTTTGCAACTACTGGGTACAATGATGAGCAGATTGCTAAAATTAAAAAAGCTTCTGAGCAAATACCAGTGTTCTTTACTTTTAATATGTCGCTTGGTATTAACCTGCTGGTTGGGCTCGCACAAAAGGCTGCTTCTGTTTTAGGTGATAGATTTGATGTTGAAATAATTGAAAAACATCATAACTTAAAAATAGATGCACCCAGTGGTACTGCTTTAATGCTTGCTAATGCGATAAATGAAGTTTATGATAATTCACTGCAATTCGTTTATGATAGACATTCACAACGTAAAAAACGTGATAAAAAGGAAATTGGAATCCATTCAGTTAGAGGTGGCACAATAGTTGGAGAGCATGAAGTTATTTTTGCTGGGAATGATGAGGTAATTTCTATTTCTCATTCTGCTACATCTAAAACTGTTTTCGCTGAAGGCTCAATAAATGCTGCTGTTTACTTAAAAGGCAAACAGGCAGGTTTATACGATATGGCAAGTCTTATTTAATTAAATATTTTACAAAACCCCATCTGTATTAATAATACAGATGGGGTTTTTAGTTTTAATTGTAATTTAGAATTTTTAATGTTTCGTCATTTTCCAATGTTCCTGCACCATATAAAATTAGAACTTGGTTGTAATCGTCCATATTTACTATATTGTTGTATGAGGTTCTTATAAATCGCAAGTCAAGTACAGTAATTTCACTATAATGCTGAGTCAAGAATGGGATAAAGGAATTCGCATAGGAATCCTTTATTACCAACAGCTTTTTATCATTCTTTACATCTGTTTTAATCGTAATCAATGGCTGATTTTGCCCCAAATAAACTAAGTATTTATCCTTTTCCTCAAGGTATTCCCTAAAATAAATACTTTCATATTCCTTGACTTCCATGCCATCATTTACCTCTACACTTGTAACCTTAGCACCATTTTCATAATTATATAAATCAATCGTATCAGGTGCTATTTTATCATACAGAGTCTTTGAATATAGCGTACCTTTAAAGTCATTGCTTGCGTGTTCTATATGGTATTTATTATATGATACTTCTGAAAATCCAAGCCTTTGAATAGCTGTTTTATATGCACAAAAAGCCCCGTAAGAAGTCCAGTGATGGTCGTTTCTATAATAAATATACTCATCCCTAACAGCATTCAAGCTATTATATACATCAATTGTTGTAACCTTATTGTCCAGCTTTTTATACATATAATCAATAAAAGCTTTCTGGTTAACCACAGGAGCATTAGTTGGGAATTCTTCTGAATATATGCCCCCTGCTGATGGCGTGAACATAACATAAACATTCGCCTTGTTGTTATCATCAGCAAAATTATTTATCGCTTCCATAGCCTTATCAACCTTTTCATAATCTGGTTCGCCAAGCTTTTGTATCAGCATATCATTTGTGATATAGACTCCATTTATCTCCTCTTTACCAATTATAACTTCTGTTCCAACCTTAGCTTCAACCCACTTTGTTCTGCCTATGAAATGGTCAGAAATATACTCCTCAAAACCATTCATAAAGCTTTTATCTTTTATACTCTCTATATTAAACTTTGGAAAGGTTGCCAGACTTCTGTTTTCAGTCGCAGAAAAGCTATCCTTTTTTGAAATTAAGGTCATAATCGGCAATGCAAAAAGTATCGCCATAAACACTATTGCAGAAACTTTATTTTGCTTATTATTCATCTGTCACCCTCCTAAAATCTAAAATATAAAAACGGATTATATGTTGAATCAACTAAATATGCAGTACATAAAATCATAATTACAACCTGTATAACGGGAAGTGAAATATTGAACGCTTTTAATGTGATTTTATTTTCCTTAACTCCAAGTATAAACGTTTTGAACAAATCTGTGGAGGCAAAAATACATATTATCATCACTATAAAGTAAGATGACAGCTGATATAATGATGTTGAGTCAATTCCGACTCCTGTGCCACCGAACATTGCTTTTGTGTATCTTACAGCGTCTGTTAATGTATTTGTTTCAAATAAAACCCAACCAAATAATACTGCTAAAAATGTGTAAAGTGTGCTGATTGCAGGTGGTATCTTTTTAAGCATATTGCCCAAAAATAGCCTTTCTATTATAATTAATATGCCAAAATATAATCCCCATAGCACAAAGTTCCAACTTGCACCATGCCATAGACCAGTAAGCCCCCACACAATTAACAGGTTGATTATCGTTCGTGGAAGACCTTTTCTATTTCCTCCAAGTGGATAATATACATATAATCTAAACCAAGTTCCAAGTGTTATATGCCATCTTCGCCAAAATTCAGACACGCTTTTTGACATATACGGATAGTCGAAGTTTTCGGGGAAATTAAACCCTAAGACCTTGCCCAATCCGACAGCCATATCTGAATATCCTGAAAAGTCAAAATAAATTTGGAATGCGAATGCAAGTATTCCCAACCAAGCTGTAAATACCGATATTTCACCGTAATCCATCGCTTTTACTTCAGTCCAAAGCATACCGATACTATTCGCAAGCAATACCTTTTTTGCAAGCCCCTTTAAGAAAATTCCAGCACCATAGCCAACCTTATCCATGCTTACCGTTCTGCTATCAATTTCCTTTTCAACATCGGCATAACGCACAATAGGTCCTGCAACAATTTGTGGAAACAATGTAACATAAGTAGTAAAGTTCACAATATTTTTTTGAACCTTTATATTCCTCATATACAAATCTATAGTATATGACATACTTTGGAACGTGTAGAACGATATTCCAATCGGCAGTGGCAAATTCGGATCATTAAATGTAGTTCCAAAAATATCATTTACATTGCCAATCAAGAATGAGCCATACTTAAATACTGATAAAAGCCCTAAATTCATACAAACTGAAACTAGCAAAACTAATGTTCTAATTTTAGGTTTATCATCATACTTATGCATTATTCTACCAGCAGTATAATCTATCACAGTTGAAAGAATCATTATTACAACGTAAATAGGCTCTCCCCAAGCATAAAACAGTAACCCAGATACGAGAAGAATTATATTTTTCAGCCTTTTACCAGATATAAAATACAAAGATAATACTAATGGTAAAAAAACATACAGAAACGCTAAACTAGAAAAAACCATATCTTAATCCCCTTTTATTTCTGTAATCATGTTCACTAATTCTCCTTTTGTAAGAATTGTGTTAACAACCTCAAGAAGTCCTTGCGTAGAAAGGAGTTCGGGCAATTGCAACCTTTTAAGTAGGCTTTTCCGTAGTTCTGAACTGTTTGCACAACCCGATAAACCTAATTCAAAAAAGTCAAGCCTTGTTATAGAATCACGCTTTTTCCCCTCGCTTGATACAATCCCTGCTTTAGCGAAAGCCTCTAAAATTACAGCTTTATCTATACCCTCAACACCGATTTTACCCTCACAAGATGGCTTGTTTTTTCGCTTTTCCTTACCGAAAACATCGGGGATATACACATTTGTAATCCTGTCATTCGGAACAATTCCTTTTATGTAATTTCTAATCATAAAGCCAGCACTATCTGAATCTGTGAGAATAATTATCCCTGTTTTTTCAGCGTAAAACTTGATGAGGGCAACTTTTTCCTTATCCTTGAAAATACCATATCCATTAGTTTGTATAATAACCCCATCTATTAATGATGAAAGCTTAATTTTGTCATACTTACCCTCAACAATTATTGCCTGTTCCACTCTTAACAAAATACTTCTCCTCTTTGTTTTATTTTGCTGATTATTGTCTTCTAGCGACCATGAGCATTTCTATAATCGCCTTTTCGATAATTACCCTTGAGTCAGTTCTTGTCGATTTAAGTGCTAAATCAGCTTGCCTTAAAATCTTTAGGCACTCACGAAGATTCTCCAATGGTATCTTTCCACAGGAATTAAATGCGTTTTTTATAACGAATTCTCTGCCCCTATAATTGAAATCCTGAACAACATTGTCCTGTCTTTTATTATTCACAAGAGCTACTCTTGCCCTATATAAATCTATAAAAGCTGAAGAAATTGCTGATAAAACAACTATACCCTCTGCTCTTTGTTCCATAAGCTCGTCTAAAGTTCGCATGGATTCGCTAGTTCTAAGCGATACTACTGACTTTGCTAGTGCAAAAGCATTGGAGTCAAGTTGCTTTGACACAAGCATTCCTATCATTTCTTTTGTTATTTCTGAGCCATCTGCGTAAGCACAAAGCTTGTCCAATTCATTTTTTATAAGCATGCTATCGCATAAACAAAGCTCTGCTATTTCCTCAGCATTACTCCTATTAATAGAGCTACCCTCTTTGGCAACTCTGTCAACGATAGCCTTTGTAAGCTCAGTACCAGTTTTGAAAACGGCCTCACACACAACGCCTGTTTTCGTTATAAGGTCAATTAGCTTTTTGTTTTTCGCCGATACAGTACGTTTTCCTGCCTTTAAATCGAAACCTGTAATATTGAAAATAATTACAGTTGTTGGTGGAATATCCTCAATGATTTTCAAAAGTCGCTTTAAGTCATCTGCTACCAAACTCTCTGCATTTAAGTCATTTATCAGGATACAATTATACTCCGTAAACATCGGATACATTTCTGCCATATCTGATAATTCACTTAAATTCAGCTTTTCACCATCTAGCTTTGAGTAACCGTCTGTAGTTGACTTAACAAGCTTTTTTAAAAGCAATTTCGTTAGCTTATCAGTTGCAAGTATGTCCTTGCCATAAAAATAATATCTACTTTTTATATCTCCCGACTTAATCAGCTTTGTTGTATCAGCAACGCTTAGACTAGCCATTTTCCAACCTCCTCACATTTATATTTCCATCATAATCAACTTCAAATAAAAGATTATTCTCACTAATGAAAGTTGTGTTTTCCGATATATTTTCCCCAACTTCGTCCATTATCACTAGATATGCACAATTAAAATTCTGCTCAACATACTTCCCATAATTCACACAAACTGTTGCGTCAGTATTTTCTTCTCCCTTGAAACATTTCAATGTAAAATCATTATATGTAATTTCTATACAATTAGTATTATAAAAATCAATTTCATAATCATTATAAGAAACATTCATTCCGTCAAAATCTGACGTTTTCACCTCATTATCGCATACCTCTACACCCTCTAAAAGATATGTTCCCAACGGAAGTATTACGTCATTCACCTTTTCTAACTTCAGCATCTCATCATATGCAGTCATGCTTTGGTATGGTTGATTCACTATACACAATGTATTAATTTCATTAAAGCCATTACTTTTTATGTATTTGCTCACATAATCAACAGATTTATTTCCACCACTCATGTCAATTATATCCACAGAGCCATTATAACTTACAACTATTGCTACATTTGTACCACTGCCCAAAACAGCAATTTTAAGTATATCATTTTGACTTATCCTATATATCGTGCTTTCGGATATTAATATAAGCATGGAAATACAGATTGAAACAGCAATAAGCTTAGGATTTTTAAATAAAATGAATGTAACAGCTACAAATATTGTTAACATAATAATGCTTACCGATAAAAACCTATGCCCTAGCGAGATATGTGTGTACTCAATCTTACCTAAAAAATGTGACACCCCAAGAACTATTTTACAACATATTCCTGCGACCGTCAATAGTGGATACGCAAAAATGCCTATACCACTAGTCATTGTTACCAATAATCCACAAATTAATGCGACATTGCAAAACGGAATCAGAATTAAATTTGTAATTGGTGATACTATTGACGTTTCATTAAAAAACAACATAGAAACGGGGAACACAAACAGCGTTACAAGTGAAAATGCTATAATATTCTTCACAAGCCTTTGCTTTCGGTTATTAATAGGCATACTCTTCGTCATATATTGTGCAAACACGCCAATTCCGAACGCCCCTGCCACCGATAGCAAAAATGAGGCATCTCTAATGATAAACGGACTCGGTAAGGTTATAATAATCACAGCTATGCAGAGTGAATTAAGCACATCTGCTTTGCGAAAAAATAGCACCGAACCTCCAGTCAAAGTTATCATAATAAAAGCACGAATTACCGACATGGACAATCCAGAACAGATTGCAAAAAGCACCATTGCTATCTCAATTATCAAAAACTTTTGCCAATTCCTCAAGCCTGTCCGATTTAGTATCAGATATAAAAAGGTGGATAATATGACAACGTGAAGACCTGAAACCGACATAACATGACCTATTCCAGTTCTAAATAGCGTGGTTTGCGTGCTATCTGATAAGCCAGATTTGTCGCCAAAAAGTATGCCAATTAGAATATCTCCCTCCTCATTAGGAAGAATTTGCTTAATCTTATGTAGAATATTCTCACGATATTTAAGCACAGCATTTGTGATTGAAAAATCGGCATTATGTGTTAATTCAACTGTTTCAACCTTGTCAAATTGCAGAAATATCCCCTTAGCGTCATAATAATCCTTTGCATTAAAAGTATATTTATTTTCAAAAGTTTTAACAGTTCCAACAATTGTAATCCCATCGCCCCTATCAATCATAGCAGAATCGCCATAATATAGAATTTTTGCATTGTGATTTGAGTTAATTTTTCCCTTTAGCAAATAGCTAGATTTATCATCACCGTATTCAGTAATACTGCTGATTTCTCCAGAAAAGGTTACCATTTCACCATCGTAAGAAACTACTTTTTCATACGAAAACCCTTGATATACCCTGAACCAAGAAAAAGCCATAATGAAAGAAATAGTGCATACTATAACTTCCTTATTTGTAAGCTTTGACACATACTTCAGCACAAGTATTCCCAATAATACAATAATCATAACAGAAAAATCATAGCTCTTATTCAAAAATGAAGCCAAAAATAGCCCTGTAAAATATGGAATACCCACATAAACTATCTTTCGCTTCATGTCTATCACCCTTTATGTCGTAATATTTTTACTTAAAAAACAATGGAAGCTTTTCGAGGAAAATTATGTCATTTCTGTCTGCTGCATCACCCTCAGCTAAAACTGCTGCCTTGCCAACAACTATTCCACCAGCTTTTTCAACAAGGTTTACAACTGAATTTATAGACTCTCCTGTACTTATTACATCGTCAACAATAAGCACTCTCTTGCCCTTTAGCTCCAACATATCATTGCTGTCAAGGTAAAGCATTTGCCCCGCAGTTGTGGTTATCGACTGTACTGCAACGCCAATAGGGTTTCTCATATAAAGCTTAATTGACTTTCTTGCAACAATATATTTTTTCCCAGTCTGCCTTGACATTTCATACGCAAGAGGTATCCCCTTGCTTTCAGCTGTTATAATTATGTCACATTCAGGGCATTTACTTATCAATTCAGTTGCTGTTGCAACAGTTAGCTCAACATCTGAAAACATAATAAACGCAGCAATATCAAGCTTTTCATTAACAGGGCAAATTTGAAGTTCCCTTGTAATTCCTGCCACTTTTAATGTATATGTATCAGCCATTATCTGCCTCCAAATATTTTATTTGTTGCGTTTGGCTCAATAATCAAACGCAACTATCATTTTTTCCTAAAACTTTATCAAGTATTGAGCAACTTATTTCAGAAAAGTAAATATTATACTTGTGGTTTAACCTGCAGGCCAACTCAAATCCCTGCCAGAAAGCAAATGGAAATGCAAATGTTTAACCGTCTGTCCAGCACTTTCTCCACAGTTATTCACTACTCTAAAGCCATCTTTCATGCCCTTTTCCTCTGCAAGCCTTGCTATAACCTCAAAAATATATGCAACAACCTTTGAGTTGTTTTCATTAATCTCTGCGGCACTAGCAATATGTTCCTTAGGAATTATTAAATAATGAATTGGTGCAGTGGGTGCAATATCCTCAAAAACATATACCAAATCGTCCTCATAAATCTTCTTACTAGGAATATCTCCTGATATTATCTTACAAAACAAGCAATCCATTTTATTTCACTCCTATATTTAAAATATCTTTAACAATGCCCTCAAGTGCTGCCAAAGCCTCATCTATCATATAGTCCTTACCAACGCCAGCCATAGCACTATCAGCACGGCCTCCACCTTTTCCACCTGTAATTGCTGAAACCCTTTGAACTATCTTTCCAGCATGAGCCCCCTTATCTATTGCAGAGTTGCTACATACGCAATAGAAATTTCCCTTGCCCTCAGAAATACCAGCAAAAACAGCTACAATATCGCTTTCCTTTTCCTTAACCTTATCGCCGATCTGTCTTAGCATATCTGCATTTGTACCATTAAACAATGCAGAAACTATTTTTGTTCCATAGACATCTCTTGCATTTTCAAATATTCCCTCAAGCTGATTACCAGCCATCTTTTGATTTAGCTTTTCAATCTGTCTATCTTTTTCCTTTACATCAGCCATTAATATTGCACAACGCTCAGGCAATTCATTCACATTCGCAAGCTTTAATGTGCTAGCAGACTTTGCAATCGTATCTTTAAATTCATATAGCATATTCATAACACCATCACCGGTAACAGCCTCAATACGTCTTACACCAGCAGCAACGGAGCTTTCGGACACTATCTTAAATAAGCCAATCTTTGCTGTATTATCAACATGAGTTCCACCACAAAGTTCCATTGAGAAATCATCAACGCTGACAACTCTTACAACATTACCATATTTTTCACCAAACAAAGCCATAGCACCAAGCTTTTTCGCCTCATCAATCCCCATTTCCTGTATATTGACTGTAACTGCCTCTAAAATCTTTTCGTTAATTATATCCTCTACCTTTTGTATTTCAGCTTCAGTCATAGCACTAAAATGTGAAAAGTCAAAACGACATCTTTCAGGATACACAAGCTGTCCAGCCTGTCGAACATGCTCGCCCAACACCGTTCTCAATGCTGATTGAAGTAAATGTGCAACGGTGTGATTTCTCATTGTTGACATTCTTTTCTTCTTATCAACCCTTGCATAAACAACCCCTCCAACAGAAATACTACCCGTTTCAAGCACACCCGCATGAAGTATATGTCCACTTTCTGCTTTCTTTGTATCACCAACTGAGAACAAACCATCGCCCTCAATTTCACCAGTATCGCCTATCTGTCCACCACCTTCTGCATAGAAAGGAGTTTTATCAAGCACAATTACGCCCTCTTCACCCTCATTAAGCTTATCAACAAGCTTTCCATCGGATAAAATAGCAACAACCTTAGACTTTTCTTCCATGCTTGTATATCCAGTGAATACAGTTTCTTCTGCATTAATATCAACAGCCTTATTCGCCTCCCATGATGAGCCAACCTTAGACGCTCTATCTGCTCTTGCCTTTTGCTTTTGCTCAAGAACAAGCTCCTTAAATCTCTCCTCATCAAGAGTTATTCCTCTCTCCAAAGCAATTTCCATCGTCAAATCTATCGGGAATCCATAAGTGTCACTTAGCTTAAATGTGTCCTCGCCTGACAGAACCTTTTCAAGTCCATCACTAATTATTTTGTCCATAATCTTATTAAGAAGTTCTGCACCCTTGTCAATAGTTCTTGCAAAATTTTCTTCTTCTATTTTTATTATCTTCTTAATATATTCCCTTTTTTCTTCCAACTCAGGATACGCTGTTTTATTCTCATTAATAACCGTATCACAAACTTCATAGAGGAAAGGCTTTATAACACCAAGCATCTTTCCATGACGTGCAGCACGCCTTAGCAAACGCCTTAGCACATACCCTCTACCCTCATTTGATGGAACAACACCATCACCAACCATAAATGTTGTACTTCTAATATGGTCAGTTATTACACGCAAAGATACATCTGTTTTATCGTCAGTTTTATATGTTACTTCAGCAATCCTAGAAATATGGTTCATAATATTCTGAACAGAATCCACCTCAAAAAGATTGTCAACACCTTGCATCACGCAAGCCAAACGCTCAAGACCCATACCTGTATCAATATTTGGATTAGGCATAGGTGTGTAAGTTCCGTTCCCATCGCTATCAAACTGAGTAAATACTAAATTCCAAACCTCAACAAATCTGTCACAATCGCAACCTACCTGACAATCAGGTGAGCCACATCCAAGACTTTCACCCCTATCAAAATGCAGTTCAGAGCAAGGACCACATGGACCAGAGCCATGCTCCCAGAAGTTGTCCTCTTTACCCAAACGAACCATATTATCTGGAGAAACGCCCATTTGTTTTGTCCACATATCATATGCTTCATCATCTCCCTCATAAACAGAAATATATAGCTTGTCCTTTGGCATTTCCAAAACTTCAGTAAAAAATTCCCATGCCCACTCTATTGCCTCTATCTTAAAATAATCTCCAAAAGAGAAATTGCCCAGCATTTCAAAATATGTGCCATGTCTTGATGTCTTTCCAACACGTTCAATATCAGGTGTTCTTATACATTTTTGACAAGTTGTAACTCTTTTACTTGGTGGAACTGCCTGTCCTAAAAAATATTTTTTAAGAGGTGCCATACCTGAATTTATCAATAGCAAGCTATTATCGCCATGTGGTACAAGTGATGCACTCGCCATTCTTGTATGGTTTTTATCCTCAAAAAACTTCAAAAACATTTCCCTCAACTCATTAACTCCACGCCATTTCATATTGTCAAACTCCTTTATTTTTGGATTATATTGTAATTTACAAATAAAAATGCTTCCGCCCTAAAATTGGGACGAAAGCTCTTCGTGGTACCACCCAAATTGCGTCGTCAAGCTAGACGACACCTCTCAAACGCCTTTAACGCTGGCAAACGTCATGCTTTCACATGATGGCTCAAGGGTAGCACCTAATTATTATCAAAAAGCTTACACCAGTCGCTTCCTCTCTATATGATAATCAATCAGTCATTCCTTTCAACGCCACAAACATCTCTATTTACATTATAGCAAATTATATAAAAATGTCAATTACTTTTTTACATTTATCTTATAAATAATTATTTTAACAAACTTATCAAACCCTAAAGTAAACTAGACTTTTCATATCTTACAAAGTGTTATTATTAGCTGATAGTTTTTCAAATGCTGAAAATGCCTGTTTTAAATTTGACACGCCAATTACTCTAATTTTAAAATCATCAGCATTAAGTCCTGTAAATGACTGCTTAGGAATAAGGCATATCTCAAAGCCCATTCTTTCTGCTTCCTTAATTCGCTGTACAACATGGGATACAGAGCGTATTTCTCCACCCAAACCGATTTCCCCGAATGCAAGCATCTTTTCATTAATCGGCTTATCTAAAAGGCTTGAATAAAGTGCTAACGCAACCGACAGGTCGCCTGCTGGTTCATCAAGCTTAAAGCCACCAACAATGTTTAAGTATACATCAAGCGTTCCAAAAAACAAGCCCATGCGTTTTTCTAGAACAGCCATAATTATTGCCATTCTATTATAATCAAACCCCGTAGCAGTTCTTCTCGCTGCCGTAAAACCACTCTTTGTAACAAGTGCCTGAACTTCTGCTAAAATCGGACGTGAGCCTTCTATAACGCATGAAACACAAGAACCTGATACATTATGTGGTCTGCCAGCCAAAAACATTGCAGATGGATTTTTTACTTCACTCAATCCCTTATCAATCATCTCGAACACGCCAATTTCATTTGTAGAGCCAAAACGATTTTTTACAGCTCGCAAAATTCGATAGCTTAAATGCCTTTCACCCTCAAAATAAAGCACAGCATCAACAATATGTTCCATAACCTTAGGTCCAGCTATTGCACCATCCTTGTTCACATGGCCCACTATAAAAATAGGTATCTCTTCAGTTTTTGCCGTATGCATGAACAAGTTAGTGCATTCTCTTACTTGCGTAATACTACCTGGACTTGATGAAATCTGCTGAATATTCATGGTTTGGATTGAATCTATAATTACAATATTTGGCACCTCAGATGATATAGTATCACAAATAGCCTCTGCATCAGTTATTGTCAATATGTAGAGATTTTTTGTATCAACACCCAATCGTTCTGCTCTGAGCTTAATCTGACGTGCTGATTCCTCTCCTGAAACATATAAAATCTTATAGCTTTCACCCATGAATTGACATATCTGCAAAAGCAACGTACTCTTTCCTATGCCAGGTTCACCACCCAAAAGTACAATCGAACCTTTTACTAAGCCACCACCCAAAACCCTGTCTAACTCGCCAATCCCTGTATCATACCTTACCTCATCATCAAAAACTATATCTGATAACCCCATTATTCTTGATGAAATATCTGCTGAACGTCTTTTCGCTACGTTAGATTTTGATGCTGTCGCACGAACTTCTTGCTCCTCAAAAGTGTTCCATTCATCACAGTTCTGACATTTACCGTTCCACTTTGGGCTTTCAAATCCACATTGATTGCAGACATAAACTGTTTTTATTTTCCCAGCCATTTTAACTTCTCCTTACATTTAAAACAGACCTATTTTTGTTTTGACAAATATTCATTTAACGATGCAAATATTGTAAATGCTATTTCTTTTTGATACTCCTCTGTTTTTAGCTTATTAGCCTCTTCAACATTGGACAAAAAGCCACACTCAATCATAACTGTTGGATTTTTAGAAAAGTGGCACAAAAACAACTCTTCACCACATGGCTTTATTTCCCTTTTGTTTTCAGGCTGAATAAATTCCACAAACTTATCCTGAATAGCCTGTGCTAGGTACTGACTGTCGTTATTGTCAGAATAAAACATCTGTGCCCCACTGTATTTTGGGTCGGTAAATTGATTTTGATGTATCGAGATACATATCGCATTTGGATATTTATTGAATAAAGCTAATCTATTATCCATATCAGAACTTTTTTGATTAGCAATCCCCTCAACACCCTTGTCATGAATCGACCTATCCGTATCCCTTGTAACCTCAACCTTATAGCCAGCTGTGGTTAACATATCCCTTAAATTCAAAAGAATATTAAGATTTATACCCTTTTCAGGAACACCATCAGCTGATGAGCATCCCCCGTCCATTCCACCATGACCAGCATCCAAAATTATTACCAAATCATTATTTGGCATCGTTGACGCTGGGACAACTGTTTGTATTTTGTCCATAGCAAAATAAATTGCAACACAAGCCAGCGAAAATACTGTCAGTGAAGCTACTACCCTTTTCCAATGCTTAAATCTAAACTTTTTCATAAGCCCACCCCTTATTTGATTTAATAAAGCTTATGAAAAATATGGTACAAATATGACAGGCTATATATTTTTTAAAAATTATTTTTGTATATTTCTATTATTATTTCTTCTATATCATTCTTCACTTTCTACTTCTATATATAATATACAGTATAACTTAAAAATTGACAAGGATTATTTATTGCATTAGTAAAATAAAAAAATGTTTTCATCAGATAATAATTATATGCCGAATTAATAATTATGATTGGCATTTTTGTAGTAAAATTTAGAGGAGTCGATAATATGTCAAGACGTGTTAATATTAATAAAGATAAAAAAGTTAAAATCTATCAGCCTAAGTTATCTGGCTCTAGATATTCAACTTATGTAATAACTGATAATTATACAGATTGCAATGGCTTTGTTTCGTTGAAACATTCCGAAAATGCAGAATATGCTAAAACTTGGGTAGATGATAATGAAAAGTAACTAGTTAAAACAAAGGCGAACTCCTATTGGTTCGCCTTTTTTTTTAATTTTTTGCGACCACTTTTTGTTTTGATTTTATTTTTGCATATATTGAGAATAATGTAAACACAATTAAATTCACTATTACTACACTTGCACCAGGTGATGCGTTCCATATAATCGCAACAAAAAATCCAGTGATAAAACAAAGCACTGATATTATAGAAGATGTGATTATTACTCCCTTAAAACTTTTGCATACCCTCATCGCAGTCAAAGATGGGAAAATAATTAGACTTGAAATCAGCAACGAACCCATCATAAGCATTCCAAAAACAACCGTTAATGCTATCAAAACTGCAATTATCATATTATATAAATTAACTTTAATTCCTGTTGCACTTGAGAAAACTCCATCAAACGTCACTGCAAAAATTTTATTATAGAATATTATGTATGTTAGTATAACCACTATTGATAAAATTACTATTCTCTTTACATCACTCTCGTTCATAGCAAGAATACTACCAAACATATAATTACTGACATCATTTATCTTCTTTGCTCTTGATGTAACAAACACTGCAATTGCAAGCGAACTTGTTGTAAACAGTGCAATTGCAGAATCTCCGTTAATTCTGCTACTTTCACTTAATCTTAAAAGTATTATTGCTGCTACTATAACAACAGGAATTGCTACTTTTAGTGGGGATAGGCCCATAACAACGGCGATTGACAATGCACCAAAACCTACATGAGATAATCCATCACCTATCATTGAACACCGTTTTAACACAAGACTTACACCCAATAGAGAGGCACATAATGAAACCAAAATTCCTCCAATTAATTGAAAAATAATTAAGTCTAGTGTAAAAACATTCTGTATTTGCTGAATTAATTCACTCATAAATTTACTCCCCTAAAAACCTAATACCCATTTCACTTTTTATATAATCTGATGTTTTACAAAAATATCCTTCATCGTTATTTATATGAAGTATATAACTAGCATTTTCAATTGCACTGTTTATATCATGTGAAACCATAATTATCGTTATCCCATCAACCTTATTCAGCTCCTTAATCAAGCTGTACATTTCAGTTGCAACAAGTGGATCAAGTCCTGAAATAGGCTCATCAAGCAACAGTACTTTCTTTGTAGCACATAACGCCCTTGCAAGCAAAACCCTCTGTTGTTGTCCTCCCGAAAGCTCACGATAGCATTTCTTTTTCAAGTTCTCAATACCAAGCTTTTTCATGTTTTTGAGTGCAGTATCCTTTTCCAATTTGGAATAAAACGGTTTTAAACCTCTGCTATTCAAGCAACCAGATAGAACAACCTCATATACAGATGCTGGAAAATCCTTTTGAATGCTTGTTTGCTGTGGTAAATATCCTATTTCTGTTTTCTTTAACCCATCACCATACTCAATCTTACCCTTAACAGTTGCTTTTAATCCAAGCAAGCCCTTAATAAGCGTACTTTTTCCTGAACCATTCTCCCCTACTATACATAGGTAATCGCCACTATTTACCTCAAAGTTTAAATCAGTAAAAACCGAATTGTTTTCATAACTCATTGTGACATTATTGCAGTTAATTAAAGCCATCTAGTTCAATGCCTCCTTTAAGCTTTCGGCATTCCCCTCCATAAGCTGAATATATGTTACGCCTTTATTAAAATCATCACTACTAACATTGTGGCATGAATGAAACTGCATTTTCTTTGCTCCAGTTGCCTCACAAATAGTATCAGCAATCTTTTGCGAGCTAAATTCAAGATAAAAAACAACAGGAATATTCTCTTCCTTAACCTCATTTATAAGATTTGCCAAAGTCTGAGGACCTGGTTCTGTTTCTGTACTACAACCTGTGAATGCTGCCATATATTCCAAGCCATACTCCTCTGAAAAGTATCTAAGTGGATATTTATCTCCGAAAACAATGGTATTACGCTTTGCACCTTCAACAATATCTCTGAATTTAACATCCAAAGCCTCTAATTTTTCTACATAGCTATTGTAATTTTCATTATAAATGCTCTCATTTTCCTTATCAACTTCAATTAAAGCGTCATTAATAACTCCAGTAATTGTAATTGCATTAATTGGTGAAGTCCATATATGCTCATCATATTCACTATGGTCATGGTCATCGTCATCTTCATGGTCGTGGTCATGCCCATCTTCATCATCATGGTCATCATGGTCGTCTTCTCCGTCAACTAATAACTCTACATTATCCATCAGCTGAATAACTTTCGTTTTGCTTGTATCAATTGAGTCTAAAACCCTATCCACCCAAACCTCAGACATACTCCCTACACATATGAAAATATCGCTGTTTTTTATTGCTAATATATCATTTACAGATGGCTCATATGCATGACTTTCTTCCCCAGCCTTCAGCAAAAGCTGTACATCCGCTTTATCCCCTGCAATCTGCTTTGCAAAATCATAGCTTGGAAAAACAGTGGTTACAATGCTTATTTTATCGCTATCCGTCTTTGTACTCCCAATGTTGCAGCCTGTTAAAACAAGGCATAAAACCGACATTGCCATCAATATACTTAATAACTTTTTCATACTTATTTCTCCTCCAATTTGCTATGGCAGGATTCACATTCGCCATATAAGACAGTTTTTGTATTATCAACCCTAAATCCATGATGCTTTAAAATATGAACATCAATGCCTTGCATAAAATCGCAACTAGTATGAAATAGCTCTCCACATTTCACACATTTCAAATGAAAATGCTCCCCACATTCTTCATTTTCCTGCACATATTGGTAGCAAGCACTTGATTTTTCGTCCATGATATATTTTCTAACATAACCTATCTCAACCAACTTATCAAGATACCTATAAACTGTTGTAGCACCGACAGTTGTCCCCTCAGCATTAAGATGAGCCACAATTTCAGCAGCCGTTATATGCCTATCCATATTAGCTTTTATATTCTCAAGTATTTTTTCCTTTTGCTTAGTTTTATATCCTTTATTCATAATTACCTCTTTATAATTAGTACAAATGATTATAAATTATTTTAGCAATATGAAAATGAAAACCATTTTCATATTGCTAAATTATAATATCATATATTCTAAAAAAAGTCAAGCTGAAATTGAAAATCATTTTCAATTTCAGCTATAAGCATTATCTAAACTTATTCATTACAAGACCTGTAATTGTTTTTGGATAGAAATAAGTGGATTTCTGTGGCATTTTTTCTCTTGCCAACGCAACATCTCTTATCTCACTTACCTTTGTAGGATTTAATATAAAGCTACAATTAGCTTTACCACTGTCAACAGATGAAATCGCCTCGTCAACAGTTTTTGTATATGTAAGATTAATCTGATTAGCCATATTTTCTTTATCAATACCAAATATCTTCTCAAGAACAAGCGTATGAAGTACGCTTACATCAAGCCCACAATATGAATCAGACATATCAGGCATAACCTCTTTTACAGCACTTTCATTCTTCAAAACCAACAGCTTAAAGCTATCATTTCCAGAATACATAGCGAATGCCTTTTTGCCCTGTTCATACAATTTATTCAGACTATCCTCAACTTCTTTTCTTCCCTTTATATCAGAAACATCGAAATACTTGCCAAATTTTCCAGATACATCATCAGCATTAAAATTATTCAAATCACGCACAAGTCTATGTGTTGGGAAAACAACCAATCCATCATTCTCCATATTGACAAGCATCATCATGATATAGCCCGATTGACTACTCTCATCAGAAATGCCAGTATCACATAAATGTTTATGAAAATTGAGTGCAGTTTCATATCTATGATGACCATCTGCGATATAAAGCTTTTTATCCTCAAAGGTTTTAGCCAAGCTATTTAGCACCTTTTCATCGCTAACGCACCACATTCTATGTATAACGCCATCATTATCGCTTATCTCCATATCAGGCTTACCCTGTGAACAAGCGTCAATCGCACTGTATGCCTTTCCGTCCTCGTCCATATACAACGAATAAATCTGGCTAAAATTACAAAAAGTTTCACTCATTAGATTAAATCTATCAGCCTTCGCCTTAGAAAGTGTTTCCTCATGTGGTAAAACAATACCCTTAGAAAACTCCTCAAGCTTTACAAGTGATACAAAACCTTTTACTGCATTTTTATTTCCATTTGCAGTGAATTCCATTTCATAAACATAAATACTTTCCTTATCGTCCTGCTTTAAAACGCCTTTTTCAAGCCATTCATTTAATGCGTTTCCAGCATCCTTATATTTATTCTCACCCTTTGGTAGCTCTAATCTAATAATATTATAACCATTATTATCAAGATATTGTTCACGTTCTTCATCGGAAATTATGTCATAAGGAGGGCAAACTAGTGTATTCAAGTCGCCAGCCATCTCTGAATTATATCTTAGTCCGTTCATTCCCTTAATTATCGCCATAATACACCCCTATTATATTTTATTTTGATTTATATAAAGGTAATGAGGCTACTTTTGCGTATCCTCATCCCCTTTAACTCTAAAAGTGGATAATTATCTTACCTTTTCAGAATCATTTATTCACTTTTCATTCCACAACATTTTTTGTACTTCTTACCACTTCCACATGAGCATAATTCATTCTCGCCAAGCTTCTTATTTGAAGTACGACGATGTACAAAACTACCGTCACCACCTACATTCGGTGCGTCAGGCTTTGCAACCTGTTCACGCTTTATAGGTGCATTTACATTCACCTTAACAGTAAGCAATAAGCGAACAGTGTCCTCTCTTATAGACTCAACCATTGCGTCAAACATCTCAAAACCTTCATGTCTATATTCAACAACAGGGTTTTTCTGTCCATATGCACGCAATCCGATACCCCTCTTAAGTTCGTCCATATCGTCAATATGTGCCATCCACTTTGTATCAACAACCTTAAGCAAAATTACACGCTCAAGTTCACGCAATACATTAGTGCTAACCTCTGTTTCCTTATCGCTATAAGCAGTAGTAATCTTCTCTAACAACTCATCAGTAATTTGTTGCTTATTAACCTCCTGAAGTTCTTTCTCATCATACTTCAAGTCGTCTTCAGATATTAACCAACCTAAAAAATAATCCCTTAAACCAACAAAATTCCATTCTGATTTATTCTCATCATCAAGCAAATATCTATCAACAGTATATTCAACAAGGTCCTTCATCATCTTAACAATGTACTCATGGATATCCTCACCGTCAAGAACCTGTGAACGCTGTTTGTATATAATCTCACGCTGTGTGTTCATTACATCATCGTAGTTCAGTACATTCTTTCTAATACTAAAGTTTCTGCCCTCAACCTTACGTTGTGATGATTCAATAATCCTTGTAAGTATTCTGCTCTCAATAGGCATATTTTCATCAACATTTAATGTGTTAAGCATTGCTTCTAGTCTTTCGCCACCGAAAATACGCATAAGGTCATCATCAACTGATAAGTAGAACATACTCTCACCCTCGTCACCCTGACGTCCCGAACGCCCTCTCAACTGGTTATCAATACGTCTTGCCTCATGACGCTCTGTACCAAGAATAAACAATCCACCAGCTTTTTTAACCTCAAGAGCTTTCTCCTTAACCTCAATACCATACTTCTTATAAAGGTCTATATAAATCTCTCTAACCTTCAAGATTTCTTCATCTTGAGTTTCAGCATATCCAACTGCTTCAGTAATAATGTCCTCCTCAAAGCCTTGCTTACGCATTTCAGCTTTAGCTAGAAATTCAGCATTACCACCAAGCATAATATCAGTACCACGTCCAGCCATATTAGTAGCAATCGTAACTGCACCAAGTTGACCTGCCTGTGAAACAATTTCAGCTTCTTTTGCATGATATTTAGCATTCAAAACCTCATGCTTAATACCCTTCTTTTTAAGCATCTTTGACAGCAATTCAGATTTCTCAATAGAAATTGTACCAACCAAAACTGGTTGACCTTTTTTATTGCACTCAATAATCTGCTCAATAACTGCCTCATATTTGCCCTTTTCACTTTTATAAATCTGGTCATGACGGTCAATTCTTATAAGTGGTCTGTTGGTAGGAACTGAAATTACATCAAGTTTGTATATTTCTTTAAACTCATCTTCCTCAGTCATAGCAGTACCCGTCATACCCGACAGCTTATTATATAATCTAAAGTAATTCTGGAATGTTATTGTAGCCAAAGTCTTGGACTCATTTTTTATCTTAACGCCTTCCTTTGCTTCAATCGCTTGATGCAATCCATCGTTAAAACGTCTTCCAAGCATCATACGTCCTGTAAACTCATCAACAATTAAAACTTCATCATCTTTTACAACATAATCTGTATCCAAATGCATAATTCCATGTGCCTTTAAAGCCTGATTAATATGGTGAAGTAATGTCATATTATCAGAATCCATAAGGTTTATAACATTGAAATATTTCTCTGCCTTTTTGATGCCCTGTCTTGTAATTGTTGCAGTTTTTGCCTTTTCATCAACGATATAGTCATAATCTTCATGCTGTATATCTTGGTCAGCCTTATCATCAATTTCAACAACTGTGCAATGTGATAATGTTAACACGAATTTATCAACAATAGAATAAAGATCAGTGGACTTATCTCCCTTTCCAGAAATTATAAGAGGAGTTCTTGCCTCATCAATCAAAATTGAGTCAACCTCATCCACAATTGAGAAGTTATGCTCCCTCTGAACCCTATCTTTTTTGTATATTACCATGTTATCCCTCAAATAATCAAAGCCTAGCTCATTATTTGTAGCATATGTAATATCAGCATTATAAGCCGCACGTCTTTCTTCATTTGTAAGACCATGAAGAATAACTCCAACAGTCAAGCCCATGAAACGGAATACTTTTCCCATTTCTTCAGACTGTACCTTAGCAAGATAGTCATTTACAGTAACAACATGTACGCCCTTGCCCGATAGAGCATTCAAATATGCTGCAAGACACGCAACCAAAGTCTTACCCTCACCAGTTTTCATTTCAGCAATACGACCTTGATGCAAAACTATTGCACCAATTATCTGCACTGGGAAAGGTTTTTTGCCCAAAACTCTGTCTGCTGCCTCACGACAAGCTGCAAGAGCCTCAGGTAAAATTTCATCAAGTGATGACCCGCCCTCAATTTTATCTTTAAACATTTGAGTTTTAGCTTTTAATTCAGCATTTGATAATGCCTGATACTCTTCATCAAAACTAAGTACCTGTTGTTTTATTGGCTCAATCCTTGCAAGCTCTCTCTTACTATATGAACCAAATAGTCCGCTTAGTATTCCCATTAAATTATCCGCCTTTTTCTAGATTTTAACACATCTAACTTCATAAAACATATAAATTTATTGTATAACAAATATCTCGTTTTGTCAATAGCATTATGGCATTTATTCTCATGCTTTTTGTTTTTGATAATATTTACAACATTCAGTAAGAGGACACTTTTCACAAAATGGCTTTCTAGCTCTGCAAATATCACGTCCAAACTGCACAATTCTATGACAAAAATCAGATGACTTTTCTGGTGGAATAAGCTTCACTAAGTCCTTTTCCACTTTATATGGTTCAGTATTCTTTGTTAAGCCAAGTCTACCTGTTATCCTTATAAAGTGAGTATCCGTGACAATAGCAGGCTTTCCCCATATATCACCCATAAGCAGATTAGCTGTTTTCCTGCCAATCCCCGAAAGCGTGAGCAAATCCTCCATTGTATCAGGAATTTCACCACCGAAATTATTCAACACCTGTTCCGACATTTCCTTAATGCTTTTTGCTTTTGTTCTATAAAAACCACAAGACCTTATATCATTCTCCAACTCATTCAAATCTGCATTTGCAAATGCTTCAAGCGTAGTATATTTCTTAAACAACTCTGCTGTTATAATGTTCACCCTTGCATCCGTACACTGTGCCGATAGCCTCGCTGCTATCATAAGCTCATAGGGTTTGCTATACACCAAAGAACACACAGAATCAGGATAAAGCTTTTCAAACTCTGCTACAACAATTTTTGCAACCTCACTTTTAGTCATTCCTACCTCTCAATCCTTATACTAATCTCAAAACGATTTCTATACTATTATAACATTTCATCAACTTTATTTCAAGTAACTATTTTAAATTAACATTATTAATTCTGTATGACTCATTGATAAAAATATTAAAGTTTAAATTTACCTATTTGACAACCAACATACAGTACTAAATATATCGATAATTTTATCGTCATCAATTTCAGGGTATTTTTCTTTACACAAATCAAGATATTTATTAATTTCTGCTTTTGCTTCATCTGATTTTGGTAAAAAGGGAGTTTTATATTTATCAGCAATAATTTGACCATATTCGATGCAATATCGATAAAAATCATCTAAATATTTTAGCGTGCTTTCAATTTCTGATTCCGATATATTCGAGTTGCTCACGCAAATTCTTTCTCTAGTTTTCTTTCTTCCATTATAGCTAAACAAATCATATGAATCGAAAATTTCGTTAATATTCTGTTTCATATTTATTCCCCTTCCCATTATTAGTTATAATACCAAAATTGCTACCACTTGTCAATCAACTTTATTTCAAGCAACTATTTTAAATAAGCATTATTTCGACAAAATATTTTTTCTTTGGTTTACCTCTTGACAGAGTTGAAAATATCTGTTATAATTAGCAAAATTGCTTTAATGGTTTAAAGCATAAATGCTTTTATCGGTTAATGCATCAAATTATTAAAAGGGGAAAATAATTATGATAATCGCTATGCTCGTAATCTATATCGCTATTATGATTGGGATTGGATTATACACATCTAAGAGAACAAATTCAGTTAGTGATTTTGTTCTCGGTGGTCGAAATGTAGGCTCGTGGCTTACTGCTTTCGCTTATGGAACTTCTTACTTCTCAGCCGTTGTTTTTATCGGCTATGCTGGACAATTCGGTTGGAAATATGGCGTATCTGCTACTTGGATTGGTGTCGGTAACGCTTTAATTGGAAGTGCTTTGGCTTGGATTGTACTTGGAAACCGCACACGAACAATGACAAAACATTTTAATGCACGAACAATGCCTGAATTTTTTGAACACAGGTTTAAATCAAAAGGCTTGAAGATTGCATCTGCATTGATTGTATTTTTGTTCCTTATCCCGTATACAGCGTCTGTTTACAACGGACTATCAAGGCTTTTTGAAATGGCTTTAAATGTCCCATATACAGCTTGCATTATTGCTATGGCTGTTTTAACTGCTGTTTATGTAATTCTTGGTGGATATACTGCAACTGCAATTAATGACTTCGTTCAAGGCATTATAATGCTTGTAGGTATCGTTTTTGTTGTTATACTTGTTGTTAGCGACGCTGGTGGGCTTTCAACTGCTTTAAAGGATCTTGGAAATATCAGCGATACTGGTGTTCCAAAGAATACACTTAATTCTTTATTTGGACCTGACCGACAAAGCTTACTTGGAGTTGTTATACTAACATCACTTGGAACTTGGGGATTGCCTCAAATGATACATAAATTCTATGCTATTAAAGATGAATCTGCAATTAAAAAAGGTACAATAATCTCAACAATTTTTGCTATCGTTGTTTCTTGTGGTTCATACTTTCTTGGTGGATTTAATAGATTGTTCAATACA
>CAZSZG010000001.1:60496-68041 GCA_964610805.1 uncultured Oscillospiraceae bacterium | reverse complement strand
TATATAATCATTGTAAAATAATAAACAGTTGATGATATAAAAAAGCTTGCAATTAAAAACATCGCATAAGTATAGAATGGAAAGTATGGCATTGCTGACTGAGGCGTTAAAAACCAGAATAAAAACGATACTTCAACATCCAACCCTTTTACTCCAATAGATTGTTGAAATACAATCAAAGTATTAGCCAAAAGAACAGTCATAGCTAGTGCCAATATATAAATCACTGAGCCAATCAATTTTTTCTTTGACATAAAATCAAAAAGAAAATACGCTCCAGCTTGAATTATAAAGGTTAAAATCACAAAACCAATTAATGGAACAATATTGCTGTTATAATAATACATAGCTCCAGTGACAATGCAAATTCCAAATAATAAGGAAATTGTTCTAACATCCTTGTTGCTTCCGTTATTATCAAGTCCATAAAATATCTTCTTAATTATATCAGTAGTTTTATGCATATAAATTTTCCTTATTAACCAAATTTACTAAGTTATCTTCTTTACATCATAATCTTCGCTTATACGCCATGTATTCTCACCCTTAGCACCTTGTATTTGTGGGAATACTTTGTGAATATTAATACCTTTGTCATTGGCTTTTTCAAGATTCTTATGCAACTCTTGATTATAAACCATACCATATATTATAAAAATGCCCGATTTATTCATGATGCCCTCTGCAAGCATGATACTATCCTTAGTAGTATTAGCAGTAAAACTATTTTTTGTTATATCAATAGCTGTGGCTAAAACATCTTCACTATTACTCAAGGTTTTACTATATAATATGCCATTACTTACATATAATAAATCACAAGTTATACCTTGTTTTACAAATGAATTTATCATAGAAAGCATTCCCTCAACAAGCCTTTCTTCAAGTAAAAGCTCATATAAATCGTTTGCGATGTATTTTTCTTTTATAAAGTCCATTACGAATGTAAGATTTACAGAGGAAACAGCCTCATCAAGTCTAACCATCAGGTTGCCTTTTTTTGCAGACAATTTCCAATTTATCTTTTTAAGTGAATCCCCTTGAACATATTCCCTATGCTCATATCCACTTATCGAGTTCGTAGATAGACCAGTATTCTCTGTTTCCTCATCGTCATCAGAAATAATGCTATCACAAATACTTCTTAAAAACACACTTGTTTTATTGATTTCATGAATATCAGGAACAATTGTAATATTCAAGCTGTTAACCTTTATATTCTTTAATTTAAACCTAAACATACCTAAATAATCACTAATATAAATACTATCAATTTTTATTTCTGCATTACCTGAAACTTTAGACTCAAGGTTATATGAAATTGTTGATTTTTTTTCGGCAAATAATATTGTTCTATACGTATCAGTATCAAAATTCTTGTTAAAGTGTTGCGTACAAAAGGTTTTTATTTCAATAAACGCTGTTGGAATTATATTCTTTTTTGTTATATCTATATTTATTGTAACATACTTATTTTTATTTACAATCGCCTGACTTCTTATTTCCATAGATATAGAATTTTTAGTTATAATAGCAATACAAAGTGATATAAGAGGCACTAACAGCAAAAACGCTAGCATTTTCACACCAGTTCCACCGTCAAAAAAACCAGTAAAACCAATGGTTAATAATAATATAAAAAAATAACCTAAAAGCTTTTTCATAATATATTAGTCCCCAAATCTAATTCTTGTTCATCGGTACTTCTATTTTTGCAAGCACTTCATCTAAATAAGCAAGTGTATCTGAATACTTTGTTTTGCCTTTTGGAGATAATATTATCCTATGTGACAGTACACAATGAGCCATCTTTTTTACATCATCAGGAGTTACATAATCTCTACCACTTATATATGAATTAGCCTTTGTGGCCTTATATAAGCTAATGCTACCTCTAGGACTTATACCAAGCGTTACATTCTCATCATTTCTTGTTGCAAAGACTATATCCAAAATATACTTCCTAACCTGTTGACAAACCTTAACTTTCTTCACATCGTTCTGTAAACTTATTACATCTTCAAGGCAAATAGTTGGTTCAGTAATATTATTTATAGGATTAAAATTTTCAGTTCTATCCAAAATAATCAGCTCTTCATTTTGTGTAGGATACCCCATGCTTATCTTCATAAAGAACCTGTCCATCTGTGCCTCAGGTAAATGATATGTTCCATAAGTTTCAACTGGGTTTTGTGTTGCTAATACCATGAACGGCTGTGGCAACTCACGAGTTATACCATCCATACTTATCTGGTGCTCCTCCATTACTTCTAGTAGGCTTGACTGAACCTTTGGAGATGCTCTATTAATTTCATCAGCAAGTAAAAAATTACAAATTGCTGCTCCATCACGATATTCCATCTCATATGTTTTAGGGTTTACAATTGAGAACCCAAGAATATCAGAAGGCATAATATCGGGCGTTAATTGAATACGATTAAACTTTCCATCAACCGACTTAGCCAACGCTGCAACAAGTTGTGTCTTCCCTACTCCAGGTACATCTTCAATTAATACATGTCCCTCACATAATAACGCACAAATTATCTTTTTTATAACATTTTCCTTACCTACAATAACTTTACTAATACTGTCAATTAACATTTTTATTTTATCAGTCATATTTTTTCTCCAAGTCAATGTTTTATATTAAAATGCATATATTTTCAAAGTTTCTATATATTTTAAATTATATCATATAAAAAATTCTATTTCAATAGCGAATTCTTAGTATATTGTATATATTATATGAACTTATTAGGAAATAATATCGAAAAACAATATTTACCCTACTTTAGTTTAAAATAAAAAAAGAAATTGAACCTCAATGCAATTTCCAATTCCTATTTTTATTATCTATTCATCTATATCTTTTAAAATAGTTATAGGGCCCCCTTCTCTTTGAATATAACATTTAAAAACATTATCTTCAATTTTTATAAAAATATCTATAAGTGATGGATCAAAAAATGTTCCACTTCCATCTAATATTATTTTAATAGCGTTATCATGGCTAAACGGCTCTTTATAAGGCCTTTTAGCAGTTAATGCATCATAAACATCTACAATTGATAGTATTCTTGCACATAAAGGAATATCTTCACCACTTAACCCTAATGAATAGCCAGTACCATCCCAGCGTTCATGATGAAATAAAGCCATATCCTTTGCTATACTTAAAAAATCAACGTCTTTGATACCTTCTAGAACATTTTGAAGGACTTCTCCACCAATTATAGTATGTTTTTTCATTTGTTCAAATTCTTCTTTGCTAAGTGATTCACCTTTTAATAAAATGCTATCATTAATACCAATTTTTCCTATATCATGCAAAGGAGCTGCTCTAACAAGATTCCTAACATATTCGCTAGTCATAGTTGCTTTATATTTATTATCACGAGAAATAGCATTAACAAAAATCTCAAAATATTTAGTTGTATTCTTGATATGCCCACCCGTAGTACCATCTCGGGATTCTACAATCTCAGCAAACCCTACCGAAAACATATCCTGTAAGTTTTCAAATTCCATAGTCTTATTTTTTATAATCTTTTCAATTTTACTCATCTCATCGCTAAGTCTAAGTTGATTATCAATCCTTTTAGTTATTATTAATCTTTGTATAGGCTTTCTTATAAAGTCTACTGCCCCAAGTTCAAGTGAAATCGCTTCATAATCATCATTTGTCTCCATCCCCATCATTATAATAGGGATATTAGCGGTTCTTTTGTTTTTATGAATCCACTTAAAAGTTTCAAATCCATCCATTACAGGCATTTTTATATCTAGTAAAATTAAATCAGGAATTTTACTTTCAAGCATTTGTATTGCCTGCATTCCAGATGAGGCTAATGAAATAACATACTTTTCCTTTAAAATCTGTTCAATCATATTTAAACTTGTTAATGTGTCATCTACTACTAATATATTTTTTTTATAATTCATATTCACGCAACACCTTCCCAGTCTAATACCAATATATAATAATTATATATTGGTTTATTTCAGCGTTGGTCTATATTTTACATCACTATTACAACTAATAAAAACTTATATATTTATTATGCATTACTATACTTAATTTGTCAAGTATTAAGAAATATTCTTATGCCATTAGGAAGCATGAATTTATTTATAATAAATTATATCAATATCTTGACATTAAATTTTGTACAGACTTTTCAAGAGCAAGAAAGGCGATTTTATACTTAGTATTAACATACCACATAAATAGTTTTTATTTTACAGAAGTTAAACATATTTTTTTAAGTAATGGAAATATATATTTACAAATAAGAAAACATATGGTATAATCTGCTTATATCAGATTAAGTTATTGGTCGTACATATAAAACATTTTATAAATCATTGATAAAATGAATATATTTTGAGCATAAAAATAGGGGGACTGTATATGGTGGTTATATTTGGGTTTATTTTTGGTCTTGTATTTGGGAGTATGATTATCTCTGGAATACATAGCTTGGTTAACTATATTGTTGGTAAGTGCTTTGGAGAGCAAGTGTACTCGTTTATGTATTTATGCTTTACAAAAAGAACAATTAATAATGAAAAGAGATTAACATTTGGAACATTTTCTCCAACATGCCAGTTGACTATGATAAAAAAAGGGCAATCAGAAAGAGAAGATAAAATAATTGTAATAATTACCACAATCTTAAACTTATCCCTTTCTATATTATATTGGCCATTGTTTCTTTGGTTATTTCCGTACAAAATACAAACAAATTTTCTGTTTGGAATTTTAATTGGCTTAGGAGTATGGTACATTGTTTCAGAACTAATGGCAACTTTCTTGGCAATACATTTGTTTAAAAATATTGATAAACACTTATTATCACGAACTAGATATATAGCAAATCAACTAATACAGGGTGTTTATTTAAACGATATAGACATTCCAGACTACAGGGAGTTAGGATTAAAGTATTTTAAATCTGAACTCAATAATTATCAGAATTTTGCATTTATGAAGAGAATATGGCAGGATGATTTAAGTGATATTCATGATATCGTAAAATCTATAGAAAAAAATATAGACCTGAACTCTTATGGATATGTTCTCAGCGAAACTCATACATATTATAATTTAGTCTTTTATTATTCATGCATTGCTCCAAATGAGTATAAAGCACACAGAATTTTTGATGTTATAAATAAAGAACTTGTAACTGATACAGATGCAAATGGGCGACGTGTACTTGCTTATTATACCTATTATGTCGAGAAGGATTCGGCTAGAGCAAAACTTTATTTGGAAGAGGCTAGCAGTCATCTTAATAAGATTATGTTTGATGGAGAGCGAGCATATGAAGAAAAACTAATCATGAGGTTGAAGGAAACGATAGAAGAATATAATGCTGTTTAGTGTCTATTCCATTTTATTACTCCATAGATAAAATATAACTATAGTCATTTATACATAAAACCTTTACAATTAAAATTAGAAAGCTCATAGATTACACAGTGAAAATGTAATTTATGAGCTTTTATAATATTTATAAAAATTATTTAATCATCATTATATTTTGATGATACAGATATCCTATTTATAGCACGCTTTAACTTGAATTCTGCTTGCCTAAATTCTAAATCACTTAAATTACGGGTCAATATTTCCCTTGCCTTACGTTCGGCTTCTTTAGCTCTTTCTATATCAATTTCATCATGCCATTCAACAGAAGTAGCAATAATCGTTGCTTTTTCTTTTGAAACCTTTACAACGCCTTGTGATATCGCTGCTATTTTAAATTCATTTCCAATTTTAATTTTCATAGGTCCGGGTGGTAATATTGAAACATAGCTTTCATGACGTGCTAAAATACCAATTTCACCACAAACCGTACTTAAAATTATCTGTTCAGTTTCTCCATCGAAGAAAACCTTTTCAGGAGTTACAACCTTTAAATTAAACAGTGCCATTAAGCATCACCCTTTTTTGCTTTTTTTACTGCTTCATCAATAGTACCCACAAAAAGAAATGCTGACTCAGGCAAATCATCATGCAAACCTTCGATTATTTCCTTGAATCCTCTGATTGTTTCTTTAATTGGAACATATTTACCCTTCATTCCTGTAAACTGTTCAGCAACCTTAAACGGCTGTGACAAGAATCGTTGTATCTTTCTTGCACGATTAACAATAAGCTTATCTTCATCAGATAGTTCATCCATACCCATAATAGCGATAATATCTTGTAATTCCTTATACCTCTGCAAAATTGTTTGAACATTCCTTGCTACTTCATAATGCTCATTACCAACAATTTCTGGAGAAAGTATTCTTGAGTTACTATCAAGTGGATCAACAGCAGGATAAATTCCCAATGATGAAATTTGTCTTGATAAAACAGTTGTCGCATCTAAATGAGCAAAAGTTGTTGCAGGTGCAGGGTCAGTTAAGTCATCTGCTGGAACATATACTGCCTGTACCGACGTTATCGAGCCTTTATTTGTTGATGTAATACGTTCCTGTAAAGCACCCATCTCTGTCGCAAGTGTTGGTTGATACCCAACAGCAGAAGGCATTCTTCCTAACAGTGCTGAAACCTCAGAGCCTGCCTGTGTAAATCTAAAAATATTATCAATAAAAAGTAGCACATCTTGACCTTCAACATCTCTAAAATACTCAGCCATAGTAAGTCCTGAAAGTCCAACCCTCATTCTAGCACCAGGTGGTTCATTCATCTGTCCGTAAACCAATACAGTTTTATCGATAACTCCGCTTTCAATCATTTCATTGTAAAGGTCATTACCCTCTCTTGTACGCTCACCAACTCCTGAAAAAACTGAAAGTCCACCGTGTTCATTTGCAATATTATTTATAAGTTCCTGTATTAAAACAGTTTTTCCAACACCAGCACCGCCAAACAAACCAATTTTACCACCTTTTAAATAAGGAGCAATTAAATCTATAACCTTAATACCTGTTTCCAACACTTCATTAGATGCTGCTTGTTCCTCATAGCTAGGTGCTTCCCTGTGGATTTGCCATTTATCAGTTGCTGATTCAAAAGGCTTTTCATCAATCGGCTCACCCAATAGATTAAAAACTCTTCCTAAAACCTCTCTTCCAACTGGAACCTTTATAGGTTCTCCAGTATCAGTTGCATTTGTTCCTCTAACTAGTCCATCGGTGCTGTTCATTGAAATGCAACGAACCACATCATCACCTATATGTTGTGCAACCTCTACTACAACCTTTTGTCCATCATTATCTATTTCGATAGCATTCAATAACCTTGGTAAATTTTCTTTATCAAATCTAATATCTACTACTGCTCCTATTATCTGAACAATCTTTCCGATATTTTGCATACTTTCCTCCTCAAGAATTGAAAATACCACATATTTTGTACATCTATATTTTCAATCAAATTAGGTCTGTGTACTTGCACCGCCCACAATTTCTGTTATTTCCTGTGTAATTGTATTTTGGCGAGCCCTATTATATATTAATGATAAGTTATCTATCATTTCTAATGCGTTATCTGATGCACTATCCATAGCAATTCGCCTTGCTGCT
>CAZSZG010000001.1:55798-60396 GCA_964610805.1 uncultured Oscillospiraceae bacterium | reverse complement strand
ACATTATTGCTTTGATTTTTTTTATTAAACATGGACTCAAATGTTTTATTTTCAGAAGTTATTTCATGCATTGTTTCATACAACACATCAAAATATGATTTTGCTTTTTCTGATTTTTCCCTAGCACGCCTTAATTTCGAGGAAGCAACAAGTCCCATAGCTTTAGTTATCTGCATTGTACTTTCAACGCTTTTAATGCGTCGTTTTATATCTTTCATGTTAGCTGAAGCCATATACATTCACCTTTCTATGATGATATTTTACTGCTTATCCTTCATATATTTAATGATAAACATATCTAATGCTTCCACTAAAAGCTTTTCATTTTCTTCATCTAAATCTTTGGTTTCTTTAAGAAATTTAATAATATCTGGGTGAGAATCATCAACGTAATCAAACAAATCTTTTTGGAAATCCAAAATATATTTTACTGGAATATCTTTTAAATAATTATTTACCACAGCATATATTATAATTACTTGATGTTCAACAGATATTGGCTCACTTCTATTCTGTTTCAACACCTCAACAATACGCTCGCCCTTTGCAAGACGTTCTTTTGTATCTTTGTCTAAGTCAGAACCAAATTGTGAAAACGCTTGTAACTCACGATATTGCGAATACGCCAACTTCAGTGAACTAGAGACTTTTTTCATAGCCTTTATTTGTGCCGCACTACCAACACGAGATACCGATATGCCAGGATTTACAGCAGGTCTTACACCTGAATTAAACAAATCTGTTTCAAGGAATATCTGCCCATCAGTAATTGAAATTACATTTGTAGGAATATAAGCCGATACATCTCCAGCCTGTGTTTCAATTATAGGAAGTGCAGTCAGGCTTCCACCACCATAATTCTCATTCAAGCAACACGCTCTTTCAAGCAATCTGGAATGCAGATAGAATACATCCCCAGGATAAGCCTCACGTCCAGGTGGTCTTTTAAGAAGTAATGATAACGCACGATAAGCCACAGCGTGTTTAGATAAATCATCATAAATACATAAAACATCTTTACCCTTATTAAGAAAATACTCACCCATAGCACAACCCGAATAAGGAGCAATATATTGAAGTGGTGCTAGCTCTGACGCTGTTGCCGACACAACAATTGTATAATGAATGGCACCTGCTTTTGTAAGAGTATCAACCACATTTGCAACAGTAGAACGCTTTTGCCCTATTGCTACATAAATACAAATAATATCTTTATCGTGCTGATTAATAATTGTATCCAAAGCAATAGATGTTTTACCAGTTTGCCTATCTCCAATTATAAGTTCACGCTGTCCCCTACCTATTGGTATCATTGAGTCAATAGCCTTAATACCTGTTTGCAGTGGTTTATGAACAGATTTTCTTGTAATTATTCCAGGAGCAATCTTTTCAATCGGAGCAGTTTCAGTTGTTAAAATAGGGCCTTTACCATCAATTGGCTGACCAAGTGAATTTACTACCCTACCGAGAAGTTCGTCTCCAACTGGCACAGATACAATCCTACCAGTTCTTTTAACAACATCGCCTTCCTTAACGTTGGTATCAGAACCTAACATGATTGTACCTACAAAATCCTGTTCCAAGTTCAACGCCATTCCATATATACCGTTCTCAAACTCTAACAATTCTCCTGACATACATTTTTCTAACCCATGAATATTGGCAATTCCATCACCAACAGTCACAACCGTACCTATGTCAGTTAGCTCTATCTTTGAGCTATAATTTTTAATTTGTTCTTTAATTATATTCGTTATTTCATCGGGGCGTAAGTTCATTTATACACCTTCTTTATTTTTATTAGGCATTTTAAACAGTCTTACATATGCTTTAACTGCTTAGTGATATCCTTTAACTTACCTCTAATACTATTATCAATTTGAGTATTACCATAATTAATAATAATGCCTCCTAAAATATCAGGAGATACTGTTTCAATAAGCTTAACCTTTTTGCTAGACTTTTGTGAAAGCTTATCGATAAGCTTTTGTCTTGTTTCATCAGTTAAAGGAATGCTAGTTGTTGCAGTTATTTCTATAATATTTCTATATGAATTATATATTTCATTAAATTCATCTGCTATACTTTCAAAGTAGTTGATACGTTTCTTTTCAACTAATAAACATAGAAAATTATAAGCAATACTATCATTTTTAAAAACCTTTGAAAGAATATCAAGCTTATCAGGTAATGCGATTGTTGGGACTGACAATAGCTTTTGCAGATCATCAAATTCAGTAAAAACAGCATTGTATTCATTGAGCTTTTCATAAACTAAATCAATACAATCTTCTTCTTTACAAAGTCCAAATAAGGCGTTAGCATAAAGTTTGCCTACTTGTCCCATCATTTTAATTCACCTACATTTTCAATAAACTCATCAATCAAACGAGCATGGTCTTTACTGCTTAATTCTTTTCCTACTACCTTTTCAGCTACCATTATAGCAATATCAGAAATTTCATCCTTAATCTCACTCTTTGCACGCTTTCTTTCACGTTCAATATCTTCATTTGCCCTTAATGTAATACTGTTAACTTCATCTTTAGCTTGAACAATTATTTCATCTGAACGGCTTTGGGCTTTCTTAGTAGCACTTTTTATTATATCAGCCGATTCTTCTTTTGCATTTGACAGCAACAGGGTATAATCTGTTTCAAGCTTCTTTGCATTATTCACAGCCTCATCAGCCTTAGAATAAGTAGCACTTACATCATTTGCTCTTTCTTCAAGCATTTTATTAACTCTCTCAAAAAGCAAATGTTTTATAATCAGAAATAATATAAACGTATTTATAATTGTAAAGATAATACTGCTAGGGTCTATGGATAGGAAGTCCAAAAACTTAAAAGCTCCAATGGTACTTCCAGATAAATCAATCAGATTCAATAATTCTCACCTCTTTTTATAATATATAAAGATTTACAAATAGGTATGTGAATTATTAATTATAGCTGACCAATAAGTGGATTGATAAATAACAGAATTAAAGCTACAACGAATCCATAAATACCTGTTGACTCTGCAACAGCACAACCTACTAGCATAGTTCTTGTAATTGCTCCCGAAGCCTCTGGTTGACGTCCTACTGCTTCACATGCCTTACCAGCCGCAAAACCTTGTCCCATACCAGGACCTAGCCCTGATATCATTGCCATGCCTGCACCTATTGCTGATGCCGCCAATACAATTGCTTTTTCCATAAATAAATCCTCCTAAAATTTTATAATGTATTTTATTCTTCGCTTTCGTTAGCTGAACCAATGAATACCATTGATAGCATAACGAAAATAAAAGCTTGCATTATTCCACTGAACAAGTCAAAGTATATTGACAAAAATGCTGGAATACCGATTGTAGCTAGGGGTACTGATAAGCCCAGTGCGTTAGAAAGTCCACCTAATGCATAATATACAAGCATTGATATTACCATTCCGCCCGCAATATTTCCAAAATGACGGAAGCTTAATGAAATAGGTGTTACAAACAAACTAACAATATTCAACGGCGTCATAAATGCTACTGGCTCAGTAAAGCCTTTAAGGTATCCACCTATTCCACTTGCTTTAATGTTACATATCTGTATCATAAAAAACGTAACTAATGCCCATGCTAATGTAGTATTATAATCGGCTGTCATCGGTCTTAAACCGAAAAGTCCAATCAAACTACCAAATACTGAAAACATAAATAATGCAGCCATATATGGTGCAAACCTCATGTTTCGTTTACCCATTGTATCAAGAACAAGCTTATTTACTGTTGTAACTATAAGTTCGGCAATACTTTGCTTTTTGCTTGGAATTTTCTTCATATTATGTGTTAAAAAAAGTATTAACAATGTTATAATAGCGATTACAATCCACCCAACAACAACAGACTCCGATATTTTTATTTCTAATCCTAAAATATCAACAGAAAAATAATGAGGACCATGCACTTCCATTTACTAACTACCCCCTTTTATGTTTTAAAATTGCTCCGCCCGTATAGATTACCTTTGGATAAAATAGGGGTATCATAGCCCCTACTGGATGTATGAAGTCGAATTTTATTGATGCAAAGAAAAGAATTCCTACAATAAGCAGTCTAAATAAATATCCTGTTGTCATTGTAAACTTAGCCTTTGTCTTGCTACCTGCTAAAACACGTTCAATAAACATACCTAATAAAAGCATATTTAAGAGCATAACTGATGTTCCAAGTAGCAGTCCTATTAGAACTGATAAGTTAAGTCCAATAAAAACTATGGAAATCAAAAAAACAGCAATGTTCAAAAATATTGAACGAAACGCCACCTTCTTTAATTCTTCCTTCACCTCAATGCCTACCACTCTAAACCTCCCATCAAAAACCAGTATTAACATTGTAACATGCTTTATTTAATAAAAATCTACTTATTTATTAATTTTTATTGCATAATATATGTTTTATTTGTTATACGATTTCAATAAAATGTATAATAAGCCTCTAACTTCGATTTAGATTGGATGTTTATAACGTAAACTACTTTTTCTCATCATTATTATTATTAGCACCTATATTGTTTTTATCTGTATCAATATTATTTTTATCTGCACCTATATTGTTTTTATCTG
>CAZSZG010000001.1:43618-55698 GCA_964610805.1 uncultured Oscillospiraceae bacterium | reverse complement strand
TTGTTTTTATCTGTATCAATATTATTTTTATCTGCACCTATATTGTTTTTATCTGTATCAATATTATTTTTATCTGCACCTATATTGTTTTTATCTGCATCTTTTTTATTTTTACCCTTAGACATTTTTACCATTGAAAAAATAAATACTTCAATAGATATTATTGCAAGTAAAATAAATATTAAAATTGGAACTAAGCCTAATTTTCCCTTATCACTTGAATCAGTTTTCTTGTCATCTTTTTTCTTGCTACTACTATCATCTTTTTTACTGCTACTTGACTTGCTTGATTCGTCCTTTTTATTGTTATTAGCACTTACTTCAACTACGCCATTAGTTCCACCAATTTTTATATTAGAAACATCACAATTGTTTTCAGTAAGATAACCAGTTACCCATGCAAGAGGTGTATTCCAGTTGATTGTACATTCATTTACTGACCATGCTTCAATATGATCTAAATAACATAACTGTGGTTCTATATCCCCTAGCTTCCATCCTGCACCCTTAACCCAAGGGTCTTGCATTCCAGAGTTTGGACCACCAACTAATATTCCAGATGGAGCTTTTGGAAAATTTTCATCAAGTTGATACGACCAAAAGCGATGATGTGGATATTCTGCATAATGTGAGCCATATCCAGTAACATAAGAATAGTCCATAGCATTTCGTCCCATTATATAATCCATTGCTGTGGATACACCACTCAAATATTTATTATCTTCAGTAAAATCATTTGCATATGCCATTACAATTGCTGAATTGACAACAAATGAATTAGAACCCCAAGGATACCCCTTTATATCAAGATTAAATAGTGTGCATTGTTCTAAAGGAATACCATAGCCTTGTGACTCCTCAAGATCTATATAGAAATCTGCTGCTGAAATAATATTACCTTTAACTTTTTCTAAATCAGAACTTGACAAATCATTATCTGTAATAGTTAGTGATAAATTACCCAGTGCAGCTGTGTTTCCCCAGTTAAAGCTACCAACCGTATCAGAATCTTCACCACCTGAAAGAACGGTAGGCATACTTAGAAAATGCTCTGATGATTCCATATCAGATAAATAACTTTTATCTCCTGTAGCAATATATAACTCACTTGCTGCCCAATAAAAATCATCTGTTACATCATTATCACCATATGCACCACCACCAACAGCTTCATCTAAAGGTGCATATCTTTTCGGATTTTTCTTTGCAGCTTCATAAGTTTTTTCTGCAACTTCCAAACATTCATCTGCAAAATCTGAATCTAAATCTTTCCATAGCCTATAGCCCTGTGCTGAAACAGCTGAAACGTTAAGTGTAGCTGCTGTTGTAGGAGGCTTTATTATTCTTGGCTGATCGTCATCAGCAGGTGTAACAGCCAGACCTGTCCATGACTCATCATGAACCTTATGAAAAACCATGCCAGCAAACTTTGAATCATCAGGTAATACCATCTTATGCATCCATTCAAGTTCAAACCTTGCTTCATCTAATAAGTCTGGATAGTCATTTCCACTCTCAGGAATATTCATAGCTCCATCATCATACATTGCAGAATATTCACTATTATTAGCCAACACTCTTTCATATTGATTCTGCATTGTCCAAACTGATATTCCACCATTGACTATATATTTCCCATGATCTCCTGCATCATACCATCCACCAGTAACATCAAGTGTATAATTTTCCGAGTAATCCCATGTTGAACCCGTGCTAATATTTTCTGTTGTAGCTTTATCAGGATTATGTCCTGCCGCACGTGCCCACTGTGATTCAAAAACATATTTTTCTTCTATATCAATTCCACTTCTATTATGATAGAAATATTTTAACGAATCATAAAGCATATTTGAATATAAATTACCATCAGAAATCTCAAATGGATAGCTTGTTTCACCATTTTCTGCTGCAATATAATATTCAGTACCTACATCATTAAAATCAGTAAAGTCAAGAATATGAACATCATCACCAGAATCTTCATCAAACCCATGTGGACTTGATTTCCCAGAGTAAACCACCTTATCTGAGCTATCATAAATATCATAGTTCACTTCTTTATCTGAATCAGATATAAGGGTTGCTTTTTTACTTAAATTTTGATAATATCCTAATTGGTTAAGCAAAACTTCATTACGCTGATATTTTTCTTCATGAACATAGTCGTTCTCATCACTTGTAGTATCAATTAACGACATATTATCAAAACTTAGAACTGTTCCAGCTGGAAAACAATCCTGAGGTGTATATTGTCCAGCACCACCAAAATGGAATGCCCATTCAGCAACATCTAAGGATTCAATCGCAACAAACTCCATTTCAACTTTTTTAGTTTCATTTGCTCCAATTGAAATAAGTCCCCAGTTAGAGCCGTAATCGCCAGCATTCGTATTACTATGCCATACTTCCCCAGCATCTGCAGTACCAACAGTTACTGCGTCTAAATTACCTATTTTAGTATAATACTGTCCACTATTGCTAGCTGTTATATCATATGTAATTTTATATTTATGATCTTTTACAATCTTTAATCCTCTATGTCTAAACTGACAATCCCATCTGTCTTCTCCGCCCCTTGCTTCACCGCCTGGATTAATAATTGTTATATTATATTTGCCACCAGAAATCTCGAACTCCATCTCTCCAGGAATAGATTCGCAAACGTGCCAAGGCAATCCAACGCCATCATCAAAGTCAGTTTGACCTAGCAATTCACCAGCAGATACTTTCATTGATGTCAAAAAATTAGGATTAATCACATTGCCGATAAGTGTAGTCGCCATAACACCAATTGCTACCGCTCTAGTTATTTTTTTGTTTATCATTATTTTCCTCCTACGGTTACCAACCGTTAATAAAATTTCCCTATACATAATATTCTTATTTTACACTATTTCTATATTAATGTAAAGTGAATTTATTAAAATCGCCGAATTTTATATATAAAAAGTAAAAGCCATAACTTTAATTTACATTAATGATAAAAAAATATTTTTCTTATATAAAATAAAAAGAATATTACATTTAAGAAAACGTTTCCAATGATTGAATTAAACCCTAAGTTCAAAGTCCGAACATGAATATATGAAGAAAAGTATTAAATTTCTATGAATATTATTACTAAACTATAAACAGTTTTATCCTTTTGATATTTCCCATTGATTTCTATGGTTTTTATGATATAATTTATATACTTGTTTTAAATTTGTATTCCACTAAATTAAGGAGAGTATAACAATGAAGGTGTTATTTATAGGCGGTACTGGTATAATAAGTTCTGCAATTTCTAAACAGTTAATTAACGACGGTTGTGAGCTGTACCTTTTAAACAGAGGAAATCACAATAATATTTTGCCAGAGGGTGCGATAAACCTTATATGTGATATTAATGATGAAACAAAAGTTTTTGAAATAATCAAAGATATGAATTTTGACGTTGTAGCTGATTTTATTGCCTTTGTTCCATCTCAAATTGAGCGTGATTATCGACTTTTTGGTGATAAAACTAAGCAGTTTATCTTTATTAGTTCGGCTTCTGCTTATCAAAAACCACTTTCTGATTATAGAGTAAGTGAGGGTACTCCCCTTGCTAATCCATATTGGGATTATTCAATAAATAAAATTGCTTGTGAAGAGCGATTAATAGATATGTATAGAAAAACTGGATTTCCTATTACAATTGTTAGACCAAGCCACACTTATTGTGAGAGGTATATTCCCTTAGGTGTTCATGGGAACAATGGTAGCTGGCAAGTTGTAAAACGTATGCTTGAGGGTAAACCCGTAATAATTCATGGTGATGGCACTTCATTATGGAGTTTAACCCATAGCTCAGATTTCGCTAAGGCATTTATTGGACTTATGGGCAATCCTCATGCTATTGGTGAGGCTGTTCATATAACATCGGATGAAGTGCTTACATGGAATCAGATTTATACTAGCATTGCTAATGTATTAGGGGTTACTTTAAATGCTGTTCATATTTCATCAGAATTTTTAGATATGTGTAGCAAGGGCAATTTTAAAGGTAGCTTAATCGGTGATAAATCAAATTCTGTAGTATTCGATAACAGTAAAATAAAAAGGCTTGTTCCAAATTTTATTGCCACGAAAAGATTTGATCAAGGTATAAAAGAAACTATTAATTATATTTTTGCACATCCAGAGTTGCAAATTGTTGATACTGAATTTGATGAATGGTGCGATACTGTAATTAGTGAGCTTGATAAGGCTGTTAGTAACATAAAAGGGAAACTTTCATAATGGTGGAGAATATGAAGGATTATTATGGAGATGAACTTAAAACCTTTATTATAGAGATTGAGTTAAATCAAGAAACCAGATATATTCGCACCAAAAATGTTGCTATCTATTCTAAAGATATTGCAAGAAAATTTGCTCATAAAAAATCTGCTAAACGTTTCTTTAAAGGTTCTGTATTTGATGAATTAAATTGTAACTGGCGTATACTTGAACTTGATTATAATAAAAATGATTGTATGTAAAAACGGACGGAGGCTCTTTTTAAAATAAAGAGCCTCCACCGATAAATTCCCTTATTAAAGACATATTATCAATAATCCCTGTTGGGATTGTACTAACTTCTGATAAAAGCTGAGTAAGCATTTTGCAATCTTCTGTATTTCTATATTCATCCTTAGCTTCTAATAAGTCTTTAAGCAAAGCATTCTTATATGCAGATGGCTCGTATGATATAAACGTATCAATATCATAATCTGCCCTATTTTTAAATGGCATGATATATAAATCTTCTCCTCTTGATACGCTTTTAAACATATCAAAAACCTCTTCTAGTTTTCTACCACGAAACATTTTATCTCTTATGAGTCTTCTCATTAAGCGTATTTTTCTTGGATGTATTATTGTTCCGTCATTACACTTCAAACGTGTTCTTACGCTAACATACACCCTTGTTGTATAATCTGAAACATCTTCTCCAATTACAAGTGGATTTAACGCATGGATACCCTCGATCAAGATTACATGATTCTTTTCTCGTCTAAATGGTGTTGAAGATGCTCTCATTTGTGTCTTAAAATCAAAAGTAGGAATGTTTATAACTTCACGGTTTATTAGTTTCTTTATATGGTCATGCAATAGCTCAATATCAAGCCTTCTTGGTGATTCTAAATCAATGTTACCGTCTTCATCAATAGGCATATTCTTTGCATCTTTAGATAAAAAGTAATTATCAAGCGAAATTGTTTGTGCCTTATGTCCTGCCTCTGTAAGTCTTCGCTCAATTATTAAAGATGATGTTGTTTTTCCAGAACCAGATGGACCTGATACTAAAACCACTGGTTTTTCATGATCATCAATCATTATCTTTTTCGCAATATTATTTAATTGATTGTGGTAGTTGTTTTCTACCTTTCTTATAAATTCGTCCCTGTTCTCATTAATGTTCTTATTAATTTCGTTTACTGAAATATATTTCAATTATTATTCACTCCCTCATTTAGTTAATATACTTTTTATATTATAATAAATAAAAGCACAAATGACAATACCTAAATCAATTTTATTTTACAGTTAGGCTTGTAATGTTACATATAATAGCGTATTATGGTTCATAATATAAATAAATTATAAGGATAGGTGATTTAAATGCTTAATTTGAAAGTTGCAAAGGTCAAGGGTTATGAGGTTATTGATTCAAGGGGAAATCCTACAGTAAGAGCTGAGGTTATTCTTTCAAGTGGTGCTATGGGTGCTGCTAGTGTTCCTTCAGGTGCATCAACTGGTATGTTTGAAGCTCATGAATTGCGTGATGTTAATTCTAATCGTTATTGTGGCAAAGGCGTATCTGAAGCTGTTAATAATATTAATAATGTTATCAATCCTGCTTTAATTGATTTTAATTCTATTGAGCAGTCAAAAATTGATGATTTATTAATTCAGCTTGATGGAACTGAAAATAAATCTAAACTAGGTGCAAATGCTATTTTAGCTGTGTCTTTAGCAGTTGCAAAAGCTGCTGCAAGACATTACCATCTGCCTTTATATAAATATTTGGGTGGAGTTAATGCTAACACTATGCCTGTTCCTATGATGAATATTCTTAACGGAGGTGAACATGCCTCAAATAATATAGATATACAGGAATTTATGATTATGCCTGTTGGTGCTGAATCATTTAGCGAGGCACTAAGAATGGGTAGTGAAATATATCATACCTTGAGCAAAATTCTTAAAGAAAAGGGGCTATCAACTACTGTTGGTGATGAGGGTGGCTTTGCTCCAAATTTAAATTCTGATGAAGAGGCTATTCAATATATTTTAGAGGCTGTAAGTCGTGCTGGGTACAATACTGATGATATAAAAATTGCACTTGACGCAGCAAGCAGTGAGTGGTATAAGGATGGGAGATACTTACTACCAAAAAGAAATGTTGAATATAGCGTTGATGAATTAATTTCATATTGGGACAAGCTATGTAATGATTATCCTATCATTTCTATTGAGGATGGATTGGGAGAACAGGACTGGTCTGGCTGGAGTAATATTACTAAAAGATTAGGCAATAAAATTCAATTAGTCGGTGACGATTTATTTGTAACAAATCCAATACATTTAAGACGTGGTATTTCTGAAAATGTCGCTAACGCTATATTAATAAAATTCAACCAAATCGGAACTCTTTCTGAAACTCTATCTGCTATCCAAATCGCTAAGGATGCTGGATATAGCACAGTAATTTCGCATCGTTCAGGTGAAACTGAAGATACTACAATTGCAGACCTTGCTGTTGGAATTAATGCAGGGCAAATTAAAACTGGTGCTCCTTGCAGAACTGATCGAGTAGCAAAATATAACAGGCTATTAAGAATCGAAGCTGACGGTATTCATAAATATTATAATATGAAATAAGAATATTACAGAAATAACCTCCATGATGTAGAAATCATGGAGGTTATTTTAGCTCTATGTTCGTTTTGGACCGAGATCAGTTATTTCAATTTGCCTACATAAATATCTTGCAATTGTCAAATTATCGCTCATTTTTATTTCACCATCATAATAACAATCAGCATTTTCTTTTTGGCTAGCATTAAATTCTACTGCACCAACAAAAAATTTGTTTAGTTGTATAATATCTGCGAGCGAAATTTCTCCATCTAAATCTACATCACCATAGAAAGGCACAAATCCAACAGGTGTTGTTTCAGTTACTTCTGTTTCTTCCGTTGTAGAAACTTCAGTAGTAGTAATATCAGTACTAACAGTGGTAACAACATCACTACTATCAGTACTTTCAAAGGGTGTAGACTCAGTAACCGTTGTTTCCGAAGTTTCCGTTATAGATACAGAGGATGTTTCATCACTTGAACTAATCTCCTCAATTGTTGTTTCAGATTCTGTAGTGGTAGTTTCGTCACTGCCATAACCATCTAACGGATATGTTCTAAAGTCTGGCAACTCATCAAGTGTAATGCAATAATCACTCTTATAAATCTCTATTAGACTTTCTTTAGGATTTATCTGACTACTTGTTAAGTAATTATTATACCACGGACAGAACCAAAGCCATGCTGCACCATCATTTTGAAGATTTTCTAGAGAAGGAATTGAGTCGTTCTCTGACATAGTTACCATCTTCTTACCATTTGTACTAGCAACTAAATTATAGAAAGTAGATGAAATTGATGATAAATTAGGTAAACCATCTACTGCATTATATTTATCGTAACCTATAATATCAACATATTCATCACCAGGATACCAATCTGGCGATGTTTGATAGGTATACCCTGTCCATACCCAAATAAGATTATCAAGCCCATATACATTTGTTAATTGGTCATATAATAAGTAATAAAGTTCCTTGCAAGCCTCTGGACCCTCTGCACCCCACCAGAACCATGCTCCCTCAGCCTCATGAAGTGGTCTGAATAAAATAGGTACATTTGCATCTTCAACTATTTGTAGCTTAGAAGCTAGAAGTTCTATATCTGCCATTAAAATTTCATTTTCTTCTGTACCCTCTTGCAAGGCTTTTGTAACACTGAAAGTTGTTCCATCAGTATAAGCTTCAGATTTATAATAGAATTTTGCATCTCCCTCATCATTTGGCACTCCCCAGTGATAACAAAGCGTTGCGATACCCCCAACATCATTACCCCATTCCACTATTCTCTCAGCAGCATGGTCATCCCAATAGGATGTAGTATTATAATTTAAAAAGTCAAATCCTCTTACTGCAACTTGCTTTCCTGTAGTTTCTAAGATATATTCAAATTCACTTTCATTATCCGAAAGCTCACTATCAGCATAATTATAATTATGTGAACCACAATACTCTTGCTGTCCTGCTAAAATATTCTTTCCATATATGTCACAAAGATAATTATAAAGTCTTTTTGTAATATCACTGGAATTTTCATTCACAAGTGTTCGTGTAGGTGACAGATTTACAATGCTTTCATCTGCTTCTTTTACAATAAGATAATCAAAAAGCGTATATCCCCAGTAGCCTTTTATTTGAATATCATTTTCACCAGCATTTAGCTTAACATAACCAGCTGATAATTCAGTAAAACTTTCACTATAAGGAAAGCTTATATCACCTTGATTTACATTGTTAATATTAAGATATTGCACCTTTTTAACTGGATCAAAAGGTTGACAATAGCGAATAACCAGTTCATATAATCCTTCTGTTTCCACAACAACAGGCACTGTAATAGAATCTCCTTTTTGTTCTATATAAGCAAATCCTGTCCCTGACCAATCTGAAATATCGCATGAATTACCCTTAGCACTCTCATCGATAACTGTCCAACTTTCAGCTTGACAATTATCAAAAACGCCGTCCTCAAACTCATAATTAATACCCTCATCAGCAAATACAATATTATCTGGCATTAGTGCCATAGTATTTGCAAAAACAAGAGTTGTGGCAGTTATAACAGAAACGATTTTTTTGTTAAGCTTTTTAAACATACAAATTCCTCCTATAATCTTAAATATATCGAATATATTTCTTCTCTAAATTGTACCACATATTAAATAAATTTTCAACTAATTATACAATATTTTTGCCTATTCATAAATCCCATCAGCAACTTTTTTGAATATCGGTGCTGCCACATCATTACCAAATCCCCCATCCTCTACAAGCACTGTTACAGCATACTTAGGGTTCGCAACTGGGAAAAAACCTGTTATCCATGCATGGCAAATATCATCTCCATTTTCATCATATCTTCCTGTTTGTGCAGTAGATGTTTTTCCAGCAGCAAAGGTGTTATCAGGCTTTGCATTTGAATCTTCATTTTCATTTATTGCAGCTATCATATAATCTTGTATTTCAATAGCAATTTCTTTTGAAAATGCCTTTGTATATATAATTTCAGATTCATTATCAATCGTTTCCCCGTTCGTAGTTGTCCCTCTAACAAGTTTCGCTATAGGTAAATCTCCACCATTTGCAATAGCACTTGTAAGCGTGGTAATTTGAATAGGTGTTGCAAGCAATTTCCCTTGTCCAAATGAAAAATTGCTTTTTTCAGCAAGAACACCTAATTCAGCAACTGACGGAAGATTTCCACTGGATGATATAATATTATTTGAAAGAACTGTTTCCCTACCAAAACCTAAAACATTTGACATATTCCATAATCGTTCAGTATCAATATACTGCACCAAATTAATAAAGTATGTGTTGCATGAATTAATAACTGCATTTTTCATATCTTGATTTCCATGACCATTTATTTTATGGCAATTAAATTTTTGACCATTAATATCTGTTGAACCTGTACATTCATACATGAAATTCTTGCTTAATCCCCCGTTTAATGCCTCTATTGCAATTACCAATTTAAATATTGAGCCAACATTATAAGCATATAGAGGTCTGTTTATTAGTGGTGAATCCTCTGATACAAGGGCTTTTTCAAGCTGATTTACATTATAACTTGGCTTGCTAACCATAGCTCTTATCTCACCAGTTTTTACATCCATAACCACAACTGTACCTTTTTTTATATCCACTGTCACTTCTTCGCAAATTTTCTGTATATCCGAATCAATAGTAGTTACAACACCAGCATTTATTTCTTCTGCATACTTTATTTTTTTATCTTTTCCATCAAGTACATTTCCAGTTCCGTCAATATTATAGGTTACTTTGTTCTTGCTTTCAATAGATTTTAAAAACTCATTAAAGGATAATTCAATACCAGTTACACCTACCCCATTTTGAGAATATCCAATAATATGCTGAGCTAATTGATTTTCAGCAGTCCTTATAGGCACTTTAAATACCGTTATATCTTCGCATACAAAAGAATCAGCATCAACAGCACATATAAACGGCTTTTCATACCTTAATTTATTATAAAAATCATTCTTATCTTTTACATATGGCGTTATCTCTTTAATAGCATCTGAACTAGGGTTTATTGCTGCTAAATACTCATAAGTATTATTGTTCAACAATTTAAAGTTGCAATCATAAATATTTCCATTAGTCACACCAACATTTAAAGTATATGTTCCTTGATTACGAACAGCCTGTTTATACTCCTCAGTAGTCATAACAACGTATGTTCGCATATATAACGTGGAGAATAAAGCCAAAAAAACAATGGACAACGCAATTAATCTTTTATACATATAATTATCTCCTTCTTATAGCCTAACACTATTGAAAGTATTGACAATCATATATAAAGTATTCAATTAAAAAAGTCGGATGCTTTTAACATCCGACTCTATAATTATTTTTGTGCTTTGAGCTTTGCAGCAGTAAGAGTGTTTTTCATTAGCATTGCTATTGTCATAGGTCCAACTCCACCTGGTACAGGGGTTATGTATCCCGCTTTTTTTGAAACTGAGTCAAAGTCAACATCTCCACAAAGCTTTCCATTGTCAAGCCTGTTCATTCCAACATCAATAACTACTGCTCCCTCTTTAACCATATCCTCAGTTACAAAATTTGCTCTACCAACAGCTGCAACTATAATATCTGCTGTTTTACAAACGTCTGCAAGATTAGTTGTTTTAGAGTGACATATTGTAACAGTTGCATTCCTGTGCAATAATAGCATGGACATTGGCTTACCTACGATATTACTCCTGCCAATTACAACTGCTGATTTACCTGAAATATCAACGCCAGTGCTGTCTATAAGTTCCATTACACCCGCAGGCGTACATGGCAAGAAAGCAAACTCACCTATCATGATTTTTCCAACATTAAATGGATGAAAAGCATCAACGTCTTTATCGGGAGAAATTGAATTAATAATTGCATTCTCATCAATATGCTTAGGCAGAGGTAGCTGTACTAAGATACCATTAACCTTATCATCATTATTAAGAACATCAACTAAATCCAATAGTTCCTGTTGAGTAATATTTTCATCTAATGAATATTCATATGAGTTAAATCCAACCTCTTCACAAGCTTTCTTTTTAGAGTTTACATATACTCTTGATGCTGCATTATTTCCAACAATTACAACTGCAAGTCCAACTGTAATCCCTTGTTCTTTCAATTTTGCTGTTTCATCACGAACTTCTGATTTAACTTTTGCCGAAACTTCTTTTCCATCTATCAAATTAGCCATTATCCTTATCCTCCTCAACATCTATTTCTTCATCAGTTTTTTCAGTATCTAAATTTTCATCATCGGTATCTTCATCATCTAAGCTTTCAGTTTCTTCAGCTATTGGTTTATAATCAGTTTCAGGTTCTTTTTTAGCCTTTTTCAATTTTTCCTCTGCTTCCAATAGAATTTTCTTTGACTCATCAGTATTGCAGTAAAGGACATAATCATCACCCATATTTTTCACTTTTTGACCTAAAACAATTAAAAGTGCAACTGACGCAATAACACAAATCGCTGCTAAAACCTGTGAAACTCTTAAATTGCCTACCATAAGGCTATCTGTTCGTAAGCCCTCAATAAAGAATCTGCCTAAGCCATACCAACCAGCATACATAATAAATAACTGTCCGTCATATTTTCTACGCTTTGAAAACCATGCAAGCAAGCCAAATCCAATCAAGCACCATATTGATTCATATAAAAAGCAAGGATGAACAGGTA
>CAZSZG010000001.1:22242-43518 GCA_964610805.1 uncultured Oscillospiraceae bacterium | reverse complement strand
AAAAAGCCCATTCCAGCAATATCAAGCAAAGGTAAAAACTTAACCTTCCTCCATTTAGCAACAAGAGCAGCAGCAAGGACAGCACCAATTATTCCACCGTATATAGCAAGTCCGCCATTTCTTATATTAAAAATGCTTTTTAAATTACCACTATAATTTTCCCAATCCATTATTACAAAATATAGTCTTGCACCGATAATTCCACCAATCATACCTGCAAAAATGCAATCAATCGCCTTATCAGCATCCAATCCAAACTTTTTCATTCTTGAAAATCCATAAACCATAGCTAAAACAATACCTAAAGCGATAATAATACCATACCATTTAATAGTCATGCCAAATATCGTGAATGCATCACTATTAATATTAACATCTATGCCAAGCTTAGGGAAAACAACTTGATTATAATCCAAATTATTTAATTCTGTCATCATATACCTCCTAATTTAAACTGTTAACTTTCTACTATTGAAAGTGTAACCTTTTCAGTATCCATGTTTTCACAAATGCTTTTCTGAACGTCCTCATATGTCATTTCTGACATTATCTTAACTGTATCAAATGGATTTACTCCTGCAAAATAAGAGTTAATAATCGTACTAGCCACAGCTTCAACATTATTAAATTCCCTTATAATCTGTCCATAAGTTGACTTCTTGATGCTTTCATAATGCTCTCGATTAAGTCCATTAACCTTAACATTTTCAATCTCTTTAATGATTTCTGTTAATACTTTGCGAGGTTGAGTTGATTCTCCTGAAAAAATAATTGCAAAAAATCCATCTCCATTAAAAACCTCTGTGGAAAACGTAGAGTTAATAAGTCCCTCATCTGTTAACCTTTTATAAAGTGGTGATGCAGCATCTGATAAAACATTCAATGCAACATCAATCTCCATTTCTAATTTCAAGCTTTCATAGCCACTTCTTGGCCTTGCCTTGAAACCAATATTAAACATTGGAGTTCCAACAGGTAAATTCTGAACAACCTCACTCTTTACAATATCCTCTGGTTCATCAAGAAATACCGTTTCAAGTTCAAGATTTTCACTTGGCTTCAAACACCTATCAGCAATCTCAAGAACCTCATCTACATTAACATTACCAGATACAACAAGTACCATATTATTAAGATTATAGAATGTGTTATAACATTTATATAGTAAATCTGCATCAATTTCAGCTATACTTTCAACAGTTCCAGCAATATCAATTTTAACAGGATGATTTTTATACATACCACCGAGCATATTAAAAAACACTCTCCATGATGGATTATCATCACACATACGAATTTCTTGCCCTATAATCCCCTGTTCCTTATCAACACTTTCCTTAGTAAAGTATGGTGATTGAACAAAATTCAGCAGTATTTCAAGTGATTCCTTATAATTATCGGAACAGCTAAATAAATAACAAGTCTTATCAAAACTTGTATAAGCATTAGCTGACGCTCCTGTTTGAGCAAATAACTCAAATACATCAGTATCTTCATTTTCAAAAAGCTTATGCTCAAGAAAATGTGCTATTCCCTCAGGTACAACAGTATAATCCTTATCCTTATTGGTTTTAAACCTTGTATTAATTGAGCCATATTTTGTACCAAACAAGGCTTCAGTAGTGCTAAAACCGTCCATTTCCCATACAAGTATATCTAATCCACTTGGGTGCTTTATATATGTGTACTTATCATTTGTTTTTTCACAGGCTATGATTTTCTTTTCCATTACTCTCCCTCCCCTGTCATAACATATACAGTATCAAGCTTAAAGGAATTCGCAGCCTCAATTATTTGTTCCCTTGTAACAGCTTTTATCCTGCTAATTTCTTCATCAGGACTAATAATTTCTCCTCTACAAAATCTGCTGAAATACCAATTTACAAGTGACGATGGAGTATCGCCAACACCTTTAAGTGAATTAAGTATACTTAAAATAGAATTACTCATTTCCTCATCAGTAAAGTTTCCTTTTCTTATATCATCAAGCTGATTTAATATCTCAACCCTTGCTTTCTCAACATTCACATTTTCAACACCACTATCAATCATCAGTGTACCCTTACTATCATTAAAACCACTTGCACAGTAGTAACAAAGACTAAGCTTTTCCCTAACATTAGCAAATAGCTTTGAGAAAGGAGTTTCTCCTAGTAGCGTACTCATAAGCTTTATAGCATATAAATCAGTATAATCAGTTTTAAATGCCATAACCATTTTAGATTGACTAACATCTAATTTTTCTACTACTTCTTTAACTTCTTTTTTTATAGGGCTATTATTATTAAGCAAGATATTCTGTGGATTTCTATCCAATTTCAAAAATGCATCTGTAAGCTTTTCTTTAATAAGTGGATTTTCCTTTGCTCCAACATAATAAACTTCTATCTTTGATGCTTTTATTATTTCCTTATATGCTTCATATGCCATTATAGGTGTAATGTTTTCAGCAGTCATTCTTGTTCCATATGATGAAGACGCACTTGGCTCACCCTCATAAATATGCTTATGTGCTTGTAAGATAGCATAGCTTCTCTTATTATTTATTTCTGAGTCGATAGAATCAAGTAAATCTTTTTTTCTAAAAGTGAATACTTCTTGTCCAAAGCCACCGTTCTCTATATATGGTGAAAACAGGCAATCAATGTAAATGTCTAATACTTCACTGGTTATATCTTCACCGTCTAGGGTATAGTTATTATCTATAGAGCTTATTGATATAGCCATTACCTGAACATCACCACGTTTTGTGATACTAACACCTATATCTGTTCCATACAACGAATTAAGTTTAGCTGTAAGCTCAGTTAAATTCTTATATTTGCTATTTGATGAGCCTAATATTCCAGCAACAATTGAATTTATTGAGGCTGTTTCCTTTTTTAACTCTGTAAAAAATTTTAAATTAATAGTATTAGTTTTAAACTTAGAATCAATGATTCTTGTAAAACCTATGCTATCAGAAATTTGTTCTCTTGAATATAATATTGGCATACGTTTCTCCTTACTTATAAAATATATAACTAAATTATTATACCATCTTTTTAGCATAATTACTAGATACTTTTGATTAAAATAATGTTTTAATATAACTTAGCATTCATCATTTTCCGATTTAAAAATTACATTTGCTCAATGTTCACAGTTTGTTAACAGAATGTTAACAGAAACTTCTTGAATAATGCTTCAGAATGTATTATACTGATTTTAGTCTTTAAAGCATTAAAGTAAAAAGATGAGGTAATTATTATGAATATCAATAAACGATTTTACAACTTTACATTTTGGCAAGGCTCTAGCTATTATTATGGCTTCGAGTCTGTTTTCCGTGTAAAAATGCAAAAGCTAAAATTGTAATTGTTAAACATATTAATATTTATGTTTATAATACCGTTGCTTTTGTATTTACAAGGGCAACGGTATTGTTTTATCTGCAGGTGAAACAACAAACATAACTCATCACAAATCTAACCAAATTCAATCAACTTAAAATTAAACTTTAGGAGGATATAAAAATGATTATTATTCTAAGACCAAATACATCTGAAATACAAATTAGTAACCTTGTAGAAATGTTAAGAAGTTACGGTGTAACTGTTGCAGGTATAAATGGTAAGCATAAAAATATATTAGGTCTTGTTGGGGATACTTCAAGAATTGATGTGGAAACAGTTAAGGCACAAGCAATAGTTGAGAGCATTCGCCGTGTTCAAGAGCCATACAAAAGCAGTAATAGAAAATTTCATCCCGAAGACACTATTATTGATGTTAGTGGAAGAACAATTGGTGGTAACAAGCTTCAGATTATTGCTGGGCCTTGTTCGGTTGAAAATGAGGATCAGATTATTGAAACTGCTGTTGCTATTAAAGAAGCAGGAGCTACAATGCTAAGAGGCGGTGCATTTAAACCTAGAACTTCACCATATGCTTTTCAGGGCTTGCATGCTGATGGTATTGATCTGTTGCTTAAAGCTAGAGCTGTTACAGGATTGCCAATTGTAACTGAAATTATGAGTATTGAACATCTTGATTTATTTGCTGATGTTGATGTAATTCAAGTAGGTGCTAGAAATATGCAGAACTTTGAGCTTCTTAAAGCTTTAGGGCATAGCGATAAGCCGATACTTCTTAAAAGAGGGCTTGCAAATACTTTGGAAGAATTGCTTATGTCTGCTGAATATATTATGGCTGGCGGTAACAAAAATGTTATTCTTTGTGAAAGAGGAATCCGTACGTTTGAAACACAAACCAGAAATACACTTGATATTTCTGCTGTTCCACTGCTAAAACAATTGTCACATCTTCCTGTTGTAGTTGACCCAAGCCATGCTACTGGATTAACATCTTTGGTTGAACCACTATCGCTTGCTTCAATTGTTGCGGGTGCTGATGCACTTATTATTGAGGTTCACAACTGCCCAGAAAAAGCTTTATCAGATGGTGCACAATCCCTAACACCTCAGCAATTCAAAGATATTATGGCAAAAATTAAGCCAATGGCTGAGTTCATTGGAAAGGAAATTTCTTAATATGAAGCATATTACTGTTAATACTAGCCAAAGCTATAATATATTTATGGAACATGGCATTTTGTCTAAATGTGGGGAAGTTTTATCACCAATTCTTGATACTAAAACTTTGGCTGTGATTACAGATGATATTGTGGACTCTCTCTATGCAGAAACTGTGATTAATTCGTTGGTTAATCAAGGATTTAAAGTGTGTAAATTTGTTTTTCCTAATGGTGAGAATTCAAAAAGCATATCTGTTTTGAATGAAATTTATGATTTTCTCTGCCAAAACAATATAACCCGTACCGACTGTCTTATTGCTCTAGGTGGAGGGGTGGTCGGTGATATAACGGGGTTTGCTGCTGCAACATACCTTAGAGGGCTTGATTATGTCCAAATTCCCACAACATTACTCTCGCAAATTGACTCTTCTGTTGGTGGAAAAACAGCTGTAAATCTCAATTGTGGTAAAAACTTGGTTGGAGCATTCAAACAGCCTAAATGCGTTATCTGTGATACGGACACACTTAAAACTTTAAGCAAGGAAATCTTGTCCGATGGTATGGCAGAGGCTATAAAATATGGCATGATTCGTGACGAAAACCTTTTTGGGCTTTTTGAAAATCATAATATTGACAATATTATGGATTGTATTGATGAACTCGTTTATCGCTGTGTTTCAATTAAGAAAAATGTTGTTGAAGCTGATGAATTTGACAAGGGTGAGCGCATGATACTCAATTTTGGTCATACACTTGGTCACGCTATCGAAAAGTTTTATGATTATGAAACCTCTCATGGAAGTGCTGTTGCTATTGGTATGTGCATGATAACAGAACGTGCTTATAGGGCTGGTATTTGCGATAAGGAAGTACTAAATAGGTTAATTAACTGTGTTAAGGCATATAGTTTGCATTCTGAGGTTGATGCAGATATAAATGTCCTTGTTAATTTATGCAGTAATGATAAAAAACGTGAGAGTGATAGTATAAACTTTATTGTTTGCGATAAAATTGGACACTCTGTTATTAAAAAAACTTACGTTGATGACTTCCATTCATTTATTCTGTAAATGAGATTTACAAGCCTGTTTATCGCAGAAAACAGGCTTGTTATTCTAATTGTCTGCGGAGAAAAGGGTGTTGATATGGATATAAAAATTACTCCTCAAAGGCTTTGTGGAACAGTTTCAATTCCATCTTCTAAAAGTGTTACTCATAGAGCATTAATTTGTGCTGGTTTAGCTGAGGGGAAATCAATTTTAAGTGGTATTAGTTTTTCTGATGACATTACTGCAACAGTTTCAGCACTTGAACAACTGGGGACAAAATTTGAAATTGATGGCGATAACATAACTGTTTATGGAATTACGAATTCACCTAAGCTTGCTGAAATTGATTGCTTTGAAAGTGGCTCTACACTTCGCTTTCTTATTCCTATTGCAGCTGCTTTAGGGGTAAATGCAACTTTCACTGGTAAAGGTAGGCTACCAGAACGCCCAATAACGTCATATGTTCGTGAGCTGTCTAAAAACAGCATTAGCTTTAATTATAACAATTCCATGCCATTTTCTATAAACGGAAAGCTTCAAGGTGGAGAATTTCATCTCGAAGGTGATGTGTCCTCCCAATTTATTACTGGATTGCTTTTTGCACTACCTTTGCTTGATGCTGATTCCAAAGTTATTATGACTTCTCCCCTAGAGTCAAAGCCCTATGTTGATATGACAATTGCTTGCTTGAATGATTTTGGAATTGAAATTAATGAAACCAATGACGGTTATTTTATTAAGGGTAAGCAAAAATATTTGCCTAAAAACCTTACTGTTGAGGGTGATTATTCTCAAGCAGCTTTCTTTTTTGTAGCAAATGCTATTGGAAACAACATACAAATTGATAATCTATTTCAAAAAAGCTTGCAAGGAGATAAAAAAATCATTGAAATATTGAAGGAAATAGGGTATAATAATACTAATAGTTTGGATTGCTTTTGTATTGACGCAACTGATATACCCGATTTAGTGCCTATCCTTGCTGTTTTAGGCTGTTTCTGCAATGGTACTTCTAAAATTTTTGGTGCTAGTCGTTTGAAAATTAAAGAAAGTGATAGGCTTTTAGCAATTTCTTCTGTATTAAACTCTATTGGTGGAAAAATTACTCCAACTGATGATGGGCTGATTATTGAACCTATCAATGAATTTATAGGTGGAATTACTGACAGTTTTGGTGATCATAGAATTGTGATGTCACTGGCTATTGCTGCTACTCGTTCTACTAACCCAATTATAATACAAAATGCTGATGCAGTTAATAAATCTTATCCAAACTTTTTTAAGGATTATATAAAATTAGGAGGTATTGCCAATGTCATCAATGTGGAATAACCGCATTTCTATATCAATTTTCGGAGAATCACATGGTCCTGCCATAGGCGTTATTATCGATAATCTACCACCAGGTGAAAATATTGATATTGCTGAATTAGGTCATTTCCTTTCAAGAAGAGCTCCTAAAAAGGATAAAACTTCAACCCAAAGGAATGAAAGCGATTTGCCACAGATTATGTCTGGGCTTGTAAATGATAAAACAACGGGTACACCATTATGTGCTTTTATCCAAAATACAGATACTCGTTCACAGGATTATTCAAATATATCAAAGCTTGCACGTCCTGGCCACGCTGATTATACTGGTGCTTTAAGATATAGAGGGTTTAATGATGTCAGAGGTGGTGGGCATTTTTCTGGAAGACTTACTGCTCCTCTTGTTTTTGCTGGTGCAGTATGTGGGCAAATTCTGCAAAGACGTGGTATTTACACAGGTGCACATATTTCTGAAATTCATGATATTCAAGATGCAAAATTTAATAGAACTAATATTACTCGTGAAGAAATCCTTTCTATTAGAAACAAGCATTTTCCTGTTATTGACAATGCTAAAGGCGAGCTAATGATTAAAGATATTGAAAAGGCACTACATGGTGGAGAATCACTCGGTGGAATAATTGAATGTGCTTGCGTTAATGTTCCAGCTGGTATTGGTTCACCTATCTTTGATGGGCTTGAGAATAATATTGCACAACTTATTTTTGGTATTCCTGCTGTAAAAGGTTTAGAATTCGGTTCTGGATTCCTTAGTGCAAAAATGGTTGGAAGTCAGAATAATGATGATTTTTATGTAGATGATAAGGGGCATGTGCTTACTAAAACCAACAATCATGGTGGTATTTTAGGTGGCATTTCTTCTGGTATGCCAATAACGCTAAATGTTGCAATTAAACCTACTCCATCAATATCGCAACCACAAGAAACTATTGATTACAGTGCTATGAAAAATGAAACAGTAAATATTAAGGGACGTCACGACCCTTGTATTGTGCCTAGAGCTGTTCCATGCGTAGAAGCTGCTGTTAATATTGCCATTCTGTCACATATGATTGACTATCCAAACTTCTGTTAATATATTATTAAACAAAAGGAAATAACATGGAAAACTATACAAAAATGTCTGATATGCCATCCTTTGAACTCAAGGATGTCAATACTGTTAGCATTTTAATTTGCTATTTGCTTCATAGGATTGATAACCCTATTGAAGCTGAGCAATTATATGAAATCGCTGTCAATACAGAAATTATTAATTATTTTTTTTATCAAGAAGCTATTGATATTCTTCTAAAAAATACTTCAATTAATATTGAAGTTGATGAAAATAATGTAGAAAGGTATGTGCTTACTGATAAGGGTAGGCTATGTGCAAAAAAGTTTAAGCACTATGTTCCAAAATCATTCCGTGATAAGCTTGTTGGTACTGCATTAAAATATTTTGCAAGGCTTAAGCTTAATAATGAGGTTAAAGTTGAATATATTAAACTAAGAAAAGGTTATTATGTACATTTTAAATGCTTAGATTTAACTGATGATTTAATTGATATGAAACTATTCGCTCCTGACTTGACACAGGCTAAACTAATTGGTGAGAAAATTACACTTAATCCTGTTGGATTCTATAGCAAGATTATAGATTCTGCACTTAGCAATACTGAAGAGGAATATGATTTAACTGATAATTAAAGGTTAGGAAGGTGCTTATTTGCCTTCCTAACCTTTAGTTTATATTATTTTAATTATCTATATTATTTCACTATAATTCCCTAGAAATTTAAAATTATCAAATTCATTCTTCAATTCACTAAGTAATGCTGAAACCTTTTTATCATTAATATTGCCTTCAAAATCAAGATAGAACATAACGTTAAAGCTACCGCCTGCAAGTGGTCTGCTTTCAATCTTCTCTAAACTTAATCCATTAACAAAAAACTTAGTGAGCAATCTTATTAAACTTCCTTGCGTATTGGGCAAAGTTATTAGCATTGAAATACTTTTTGCATCTTCATCCATGCAAAAATCTCTTGATATACATATAAATCTAGTATAATTTGGGTAGGAATCTGAAATATCCTCAGAAATAATATCAAATCCATAAAGCTCTGCACATCTTTTCGAGCAAATTGCTGCAATAGGCTCATCGCTTTCAGAAACAAACTTTGCAGCTGTTGCAGTATTCTCATATGATATCGCATTAAGATTATTTTTAGAAAGATATGCTGAACACTGCCATAACGCTTGTGGATGTGAATAAACTGCTTTTATGTCCGAAAGACTAGTCCCCTTTTTTGCTGCAAGACAATGGGAAACTTCAAGCCTTGCCACTTTAACTATGTAAAAATTATATTTTTTCATAAGGTCATATGTTTGAGCAACTGAACCTGTTGTTGAATTTTGAATTGGTAAAATACCAAAATCAATTTCACCATTTTCAACTGCTTTAAAAACATCTTCAAACTCATGATAAAAATTAATTTTACTCTCATTAAAGAGCATTTTTGCTGCCATTTCTGAATTAGAACCATATGTTCCTTGACATCCTATTTTTTTTGATTGACTTAAATCAAGAGGAATAGCTTGCATAAAAGTATTATCTTTTAGCAATTTTTCCTGTTGAATACATTTGCTTATATCCATAATGTTGTAAAACAATGCAACTGCACCATTAGCAAGATTTTCAGGAACATTCCTCTTTATATTATCAATAATGTCCTGTTCCCTATTACCTTGAAACACAGGAAGAGCATTATCTATTTTATACTGTGCAACTTGCTCGCATAAATCCATACGCTTTACAAATAAGTTTATAATTTCGCTATCAACCTTATCAATTTCATTTCTTAATTCCTGTAAATCCATATAATTCTCCTTAGAATATTATCACTAAAATGAAGCTTTATTTTAATTCAACTATCGTTACTCCGTCCTCACCCTCACCATAAACGCCAAATCTAAATGATTTAACAGAGGACATTGAACGCAAACGTCTTTGTATTGCAGAACGCAAAACTCCAGTTCCCTTTCCATGAATAACTGTAACTGTTCCGACACCCGACATAACAGCGTTGTCTATAAAAGATTCAAGCTGATAAACACCCTCATCAGATGAACAGCCTCTTATATCTAATTCCAGTACTGCACTACGTTCAATTTTACTTTTCACATTTTTTGTTGATGCCATAGACTTATTCTTATATGTTACCTTTTCATTTTCTAATAAACGCACCTTACTAATATCAACCCTTGTTCTCATTATTCCAACTTGAACCAAAACTGTATCTCCATCGGATTCACTTGTTACAATTCCCTTTTTATCAATATCAGTAATTAAAACGCTATCTCCCCTTTTAAGTGGACGAGGAAGTTTATAGTTTGAAGCTTGTTTTCTTTCAACTGGGTTTGCTATGTCATACATTTTATTAAGTCCATGCTTACTTCTTGACTTTGCCCCAGAAACCATTTGAGAAAAGTTTTCCTTATCCTTTTCTTTTCTGATTTTATCTAATTCATCAATCATTTCATTGGATTGCACTTTAGTATTTTCAATAATACTCATTGCAGTAATCCTTGCACGTTCCAATTCATTTTCCTTTTTCCTATTGAAATCATCAAGTTCTTTTCTTAATTCCTCAGTCTTTTGTACCTGTTCAGCTTTTAATTTTCTTATTTCTTCATTTTGCTTTTCTAGTTCAAGCCTTGAACTTTCTAACTGTTCTATAACATTTTCAAATCTTTTATTTTCTACACTTACCATACTTTTTGCATTTTCAATAACATCTCTAGGCATACCAAGACTTGATGATATTTCAAAAGCATTTGATTTACCTGGTGAGCCGATAATTAGGCGATAAGTAGGTTGTAATGTTTGAATATCAAATTCACATGACGCATTCTCAACATCTTGACTTTCTATTGCGTACATTTTTAACTCCTGATAATGAGTAGTTACCATAAGCTTTGCTTGTTTAGACTTTAACTTTTCAATAATAGCAATTGCCAATGCAGCACCCTCAATCGGATCAGTTCCAGAGCCTAACTCATCTAACAAAATTAGTGAATTTTTATCAGCAAGCTTAATAATTTCTATAACCTTATTTGTATGCGATGAAAAAGTAGATAGGCTTTGCTCAATACTTTGGTTGTCGCCTATATCTGCAAGAATATTATCAAAAATTGATATTTTACTTCCATCTGATACAGGAATAAGTAACCCACACATCGCCATTAATGTTAATAAACCCGTAGTTTTTAACGCAACAGTTTTACCACCTGTATTTGGACCAGTAACAATTAATGCCTGATAATTCTGCCCAAGCGATATATCAATTGGCACTACTTTTTCTTTATCTATTAAAGGGTGTCTTGCTTTTTTAAGTGATATAACACCATCATTAGAAATAATAGGAGTTGATGCTCTCATTTTAGCAGCTAAATTTGACTTTGCAAAATATAAATTTAACTCAATGCAAATATTGTAGTTATCTATAATTGTATCAGCAAATTCGCCACATTCAGCACATATTTCTGCTATTATCCTATCTATTTCTTCCTGTTCCTTGCTTTCAAGAAGTCTAATATCATTATTAGCCTCAACAATTGACATTGGCTCTATAAAATATGTTTGTCCACTTGAAGAAGTGTCATGTATCAACCCTTGTACATCAACCCTATGTTCAGCCTTAACAGGAAGAACATATCTACCATCACGAACTGTTACAATGGACTCTTGGAGATATTTTTGAACAGTGGCTGAACGTATCATTTTATCAAGATTTTCACGAACCCTCATGCCAGCCTGATATTTCTTTCTTCTGATTGAAGCAAGCTCTGTACTAGCTGAATCAGCTATTTCATCTTCAGATATAATTGATGTTTCAATCCTATTTTGAAGATATTGATTCGGCATAAGCCTTGTAAAAAGGTAACTTAATTCAGTTTCAATATTAGCACAATGCCCATACCAATCACAAATCATTTTTATTTGATTAAGCACTCTGCCAATTTCGATAATTTCTCTCAATGCAAGCCTTGAACCTGATTTTGCCCTCATAAGCGAATTAGACACATCCTTAATATCGCTAAATGGGGGCGTTCCAAATTTTACGCTTAATTCAAATGCTTGACTTGTCTTTTTAATTTCATAATTTACTTCATAAATATCAGAAGATGGCTCTGTTTCCAGTGCCATTTGTTTTGTTTTTTCGTTAGATGCCTCATTAGCAAGCATCTCAAGTATTTTATCAAGTTCTAATGTTTTATAATATTTATTCATATTCCTTACCTTATGTTTTTTAAAAAAGCTGATATTATTATACTATTGATTTATAAAAATTGAGCGTCTTAAAGTCTTTTTCAAGATGCATTATAACATACTGTTCAGTTACAGCTGACAGTTGTTTTTGAGATTCTTCAGAAATCTTAAAATTATAAAGTTTATCATATTCCGACAAAATAATATGCCTTAATGCGTGTAATACCGTTGGTGATATTTTTTTAACACCGCTATCTGTATCGTTATCATAGCAATCCAAACATGAAATAATGCCGTCATTTATAATGAAATACACACTCTCTGTGACATATTCTGAGCAATTATGACAAGTAAAAACATTCGGCATTAAACCTATCTCCGACATAAATCTAACCTCAAATATACTTTTAAGTAGCTCCAACGGACGATTTCCATTTGAAATAAAATGAAGCGTATTAAGAAAAAGTTTTAATATGCTCCCCTCATGCCCCTCATTTCCTACAACATATGAAACCAACTCTGAAAGATATGATGCCAGTGAAAGCTTTTGCAAATCTGTACGCAATTTATAAAATATATTTATAGGTTCTGCACAATTGATATAATACATATCCCTTTTTTTATTTAAGCAAAATTTCGAATATGCAAAAAGCTGAGTAGCAGCACAGTTCTTGCTGTTTATCTTTTTACACCCTCTAACACTAATCTCAATAACTCCAAGATTTTCTGTCAGGACATCAATAAACTTGCTCGTTTCCCCTGATGTGCGTTCCCTTATCACTATCCCCTTGACTGTTGTTAGCATTTATAATTCCACTCTCACAATCATTATATCCAAGAGAATTTACTCCTCTATAATTAAGGTAATCCTCAATTTTTCCACTCATCTCAAAATCTTTCCATTTATCTCTTTTCATGACACAACCTCCTCTGCTATTTTATTGCGTAATAATTAGTTAATGTACAATAAAATTATCCCCGATTTAATCTGTGTTATGAATTGAAATGAATGGGAATTACTTATCTGAAAGTCCCAAACTGCGAATTACCGATTCACGATTTCTCCAGTTTTCTTTTACCTTAACCCATAATTTTAAATTCACTTTTATTTGGAAAAAATCCTCAAGACTAACTCTTGCATTTGAGCCAACAGTCTTTAGCATCTTTCCACTTTTACCAATAACAATCCCCTTATGCGAATCCTTCTCACAATATATCACTGCTGATATATCAAGTAAATCCTTATTGTTGCGTTCTTCCATGCCTTCAATTGCAACAGCAATCCCATGTGGAACTTCTTCATTAAGTAAATTCAAAAGCTTTTCTCTTATTATTTCCGAAGCAATAACCCTTTCAGGCTGATCTGTAATCATATCAGTTGGGAAAAACAACGGGCTTTCAATCGCAAGCTTTTTCGCCTCATCTATTACAATACTAACGCCATCATTGTTTTTAGCACTAATTGGAATTACTGCTTTAAAATCATATTTTTCAGTCAGCTCATGAATAAGCTTTGCCATCTCATCCTTATTGCTTAACATATCTATCTTATTTAAAACAAGTATAACAGGTGCTTTAGATTTGTTAAGTGCTTCTAACATTTCAGTTTCCTGTTCATTTATTTTTTTAAGACAATCAACCATAAAAATTATAGCATCAATATCAGCAACAGATTCCTTTACCATATTCATCATATGTTCACCAAGCTTAGTTTTTGCTTTATGAAGTCCAGGTGTATCAATAAACACAAGCTGTGTGTCATCTTTTGTCAATATACCTGTTATTCTAGTCCTTGTAGTCTGTGGCTTACTACTTACTGATGCTATTTTTTCACCTATTATAGCATTTAGTAACGTCGATTTACCTGCATTAGTTCTTCCTGCAATCGTAATAAATACTGTTTTAGTCATTAATTTTTTATTCCTTTTCTATTAGTCAAAATTAATCTTCCGCAATAAAGCTTGTTCCACGAGATATTCCCAGTTTATCTAAAATAGATTCTTCCTTTTCACGCATAATTCTCTCATCAAGCTTATTTGTTTCATGGTCATATCCCAATAAATGTAACATTGAGTGAACTGTTAAAAATCCAATCTCTCTTTCAAGTGAATGTACAAACATATTCGCCTGTTTTACGGCTGTTTCCAGTGATATTACTATATCACCAAGCATTACAATTTTCATATCATTATTTATTTCACATTTTCTATTACTCATCAAAGGGAATGATAGTACATCTGTAGACTCATTTTTATTCCTATAAATTTTATTTAAATTCTTAATTTCTTTGTTACTAACAAAGGAAACGCTTACCTCAGCATCATTATTAAAATGTTCAGTTGATAATACTGCTTGGCAACAGCGTCTTATTAAAAGCCTGATTCCAACTGGTAGTTTTACTTCTGATTGATTATTTTTTATATAGACTTTTAGTTTTGACATTATTCTCTTCCTTTCTCTTGATAATTCTCATATGCTTTAATAATATCTTGAACAAGCTTATGTCTTACCACGTCTTTATCATCAAATTTTTGAATAAATATATCCTCAACATTATCAAGAACCTTCATAGCTTCAATTAATCCAGAACGTTTTGCATCAGGCAAGTCAATTTGAGTAATATCACCCGTTATAACCATCTTACTCCCATTTCCTAACCTTGTCAAAAACATTTTTATCTGTTCAGATGTTGTATTCTGTGCTTCATCAAGAATAATAAATGCATCATCAAGTGTTCTTCCTCTCATATATGCAAGAGGTGCAACCTCAATAGTACCTTTTTCCATATGCTTTTGAAATATTTCTGCTCCAAGCATATCAAACAATGCATCATATAATGGTCTTAAATATGGATCAACCTTATCTTGCATATCACCAGGCAAAAATCCAAGCTTCTCACCAGCCTCAACAGCAGGACGTGTTAATATTATCTTATTCACTTCATGTGCTTTAAAAGCTTTAACAGCCATCGCAACTGCAAGATATGTTTTACCAGTACCAGCAGGGCCTATACCAAGAATTATTGTGTTTTTTGCAATAGCATCTATATAGCTTTTTTGCCCAAGAGTCTTAGCACGCACAATTTTCCCAGTTGTGGTAAAACAAATTCCACCACCAGTCAAATCCTTTATACAATTATTGGGGTCATCGCATACAATGGATGAAACATATCTCACCGTTTGGTTTGTAATTCGCTCACCATTCTTCATAATTGTTAAAAGTGCCTCAAGTGCTTTAATTGTTACGCTAACATTATTTGCCTCACCAGAAACCTTAATATCAGCTCCCCTACTTAGAATTACAACATTATTCAATTTTTGAAGTGCATTTATATTTTCATCAAAATCTCCAAATAAAGCAGATGCCTGTTCTGTACTTTCAACAGTTATAGTTTTCTCAATCATTAAAACACTCTTTCTTCTATATATAATTTTTGTCATTCTAATTATAACATATAAGATATAATTTTAAAAGCATTATTTTATTTTTTCATCAAAATTTCACTGTTTCTTCCTATTTCACCCTCAAGTGTATAAGTAACTTCATATTTTATCTTCCCCTCTTCATTTATTTTATTAATTTCCTTATTTATTATTGACAAATCTGAATAAAAATTTTCCTCATGCATATTAATTTTTCCATTTATCAAATCTTCTGCCTCCTCAGGACTATAACTTATAATGTTTTTTGTGTAAGGTGTGTATGTACTATGTATTATCCCGATTGGCAGTTTCTTCCCTAATATCATAAAATAAGATATATCCTCATCATAATCATAATCTACTAAATCAACATCACCTATATTTAATGGCATTCTTATTGTAAAAAAGTCAAATGATTTCCTTGATATTTCTTCCTCTGATACTCTCTTTTCTTCCTCATACATCTGCTCAAACACCATTTTTTCTTGATATACGCCTATAATTTCGCCAATAGCATGAAGTGTTAATATGTTTCCTTTATGGTCTGTATATATACCACTTACTAAAACATCACCTGCTTTTACTCCGTCACCCACGATATAATTTAAGCTCCCATTGTAAACCTTAATCGACTTAATTTGTGCATCCTTTGTTGATAATATATTACTTGGTAAATTCGATTTCACCATTTCGGGTTGGTCTACCATTTCATCTACATCTACAACAATTCTATTACCTGAACGTCTTATCCCTACCCACGCTAAATCACCAATGCTTATCTTCAGCTTTCTTTCACATGAGCCAAAGTTTATATTAGGAATAAATGTTCCTTTAGATATTCCTATATCGCTTAATGTGCTTATTATTTGCTCTTCAGAAATTTCACTGTTGCCCGTTACTTCAATTGTAATCGCTATGTTTGAAATATAAGTGATAAACATAACTGCTATAAAAGCTCCAATGATAATTCCAAATCTATATTTATATCTCTTAACCTTGAATATTGTTCCTTTTTTATCCTCAACTTTAAACTCAATATTATATTTTTTTGCCAACCCTTCTATTTCTTTTAGACTTGATGAATATATCTCACCATAATACTCATCGTTTTTACACTCTTGTGCAGTACATACAATACGGCTTTCTCTTATAGCATTTATAAAAGAATATAATTTTGCCCCACTTGCACGAAATCTTATAACACCTCTAACATTATTAAACATAATATTCCTCACTTTTTATCAATTAATTCTATTGACTCTATAATACCTTTTATTATAATACCATTTGTATTATAATCATTAATTTGTAACTTTTGTCCCCATATCTGAACTGTCATATTTCTAGTTTTCACTTTTAAAAATATATCGTTATATTCAATTATCTTTTTACAGTTTTCTATTATAACTTCTTTATTATCTGAAATTTGTATAATTGTATTAAGATACAGTATACTTCGTCCTTTTTCTATAATCTTTTTATCCAAGCTTTATCACCTCATAATATTATATTTAGGCTGAGCTATGAATAGAATTATAAAAGATTGTAATATAGGAGGAATTAAGTGAATAATAAAATTATTGAGTTATTTAAAACCTGTACAATGCTTTTTATCATTATTATATTAATGTTTGCAAGCATTCTGTATATTGACGATGTTAAAATTGCGGCATCAACTTCAATTAGTAACTGCTTAACATTAATAATTCCATCAATGTATAGCTTTATGATTATTGCTTGTTTTATATTAAAATCAAATCTACATACCATTATAGGTAAGCCTTTTAAATTTATTGCTAAATATTTTTTTAAAATCTCATCAGATGAGTTTTCTGTATTTTTAATCAGTATTTTTGCTGGCTATCCCGTTGGTGTAAAAATGATTTATGAATTAGAGTCGAATAATTTAATATCAAAAAAACGTGCTGAAAACCTTTCTTGCTATTGCTATGCAAGTGGTCCTGCATTCATTGTAGGAACAGTCGCTACCACACTATATGGAAGTATTAAAGTAGGAATGGCGATTTTTCTATCAATCACTATTTCAAATATAATTACTGGCTTAATCATTGGTTTCATGAGCAAAGAAAAGATAACTACATCAAATAACTGCAAAGCAAAAATTAATTTTGATATGAACACCTTTGTAAGCTCTGTTCAATCAGCAGCAAAATCTCTCTTTGAAGTCTGCATTATGATATTAATGTTTTCAGTGTTTTATGTAATAGTATCTAAAGTTGGTATTATAGCTTATATTTCAGAAAATATAAGCAAACTGTTTAATATAAATACTGATACTTCTTCTCAAATAGTTGCATCATTCTTTGAAATAAGTAATATTAGCTCTTTTGATGTGAATAACTATTTTAATTTACCAATTATTACAGGGCTATTATCTTTCGGAGGCTTATGTGTTATAATGCAAATTGTAGCCATAAGTCATGGTAAAATCAATATTAAAAAGATTATATTAGCAAGAATATTTTCATCTGTTACTTCTGCTGTGATTTGTAAAATTATAATTCATAAGCTTTTTGTAAACACTACAATTAGCACTTATCTTGATACTCAGATTAAATCTAGTGAGCATTCAATTATACCTTCTCTTGCACTCTTAATTATGACCATAATTTTACTTTTAAAAAATGACTAGACAAACCAAATTTAAAGTGATATAATAAATAGTGAAAATTAATAATCAAAGGAGCGAAAATATATGGCTATCTTCAATAAGTCAGCCAAGCTTTTTAATAAAGATATCCCACCTAAATGTTCTTATTGTCTTTTTGGCGTTAAAAGCAGAGAAGGAAATAATATTCTTTGCGAAAAACGTGGAGTTGTTGATATGAATTATTCTTGTAATAAGTATGTTTATTCTGCATTAAAAAGAATTCCTGTTAAGCAGTTGAATATACATGGAGCTTTTGATGATGATACCACTGAAGACACTATTCTTGAAGAACTCCCTAAAAAATAATTATTGAAGCTGTCAACATTGCTATAAAATGTTTATAGCTTAATTTGTTGCGTATTAATTCTGGGGTTTCCTCTTATATAATAACTAAATAATACAATTTATGGCTTGTGCATAGTGATAACAGCGAAATGGTTAAATATTAAACCATTTCGCTGTTTTTAATTTTTTATTGCCAATTTATATTTTTTTGGAGTAAGTGTCACCCATCATTGACTATTCAACACAATTTTTTATAACTTAACAAATAAAATGTTGATTTATGATGAAAATAAGTGTATAATAATATAGTTTAGAACGAATTTTACTTGGAGGTAAAAAATGAGTAAAGACTTTCAACATCTAATTGATTTGAATGATTATCCTGTTTCATGGTGGAGTAAGGTTATTGAGTTAGGACATGACATTAAAAACAACCCCCAAAAGTATTCAGATGTGTGTAAGGGGAAAATTATGGCTACGTTATTTTATGAGCCATCAACTAGAACGCAAATGTCATTTCAATCTGCTATGATACGGCTTGGTGGAAATATTATAGGCTTTGATAATCCTACAACCTCCTCTGTTTCTAAGGGAGAAAATCTAAAGGATACAACAAAGGTTATTAGCAGTTATGCTGATATTTTGATTATTCGTCATCCTTGTGAAGGTGCATCTAAGGCTGCGTCTCTAACGAGTGATTGCCCTATTATTAATGCTGGTGATGGAGGACATTTGCATCCAACGCAAACACTAACTGATTTGTTAACACTTATGGAAGAGAAAGGTCGGCTTGATAATCTTACTGTTGGTTTATGTGGCGATTTAAAAAACGGCAGAACGGTTCATTCGCTTTGTAAAGCATTGTCATGTTACCCTAATAACCAATTTGTATTTATATCAACAGAGGACTTAAAGTTACCTGCTTATGTTAAAGATGTACTTACAGTGAATAATTGTAAGTTCACAGAGGTTTCATCACTTGATGAATCTATTTCAAACCTTGATGTTTTATATATGACGAGAATTCAAAAAGAACGTTTTTCATCTGAGGAAGAATATTTAGCAGAAAAAGATACATATATACTTGATAGAAAAAAGATGCTTAATGCTTCTAGAGATATGATTGTACTTCATCCATTGCCAAGAGTTGAGGAGATTTCTGTTGAGGTGGATGATGATGAGCGAGCATTATATTTTAAGCAGGCTGAATATGGTGTTTACATTAGAATGGCGTTGATTGCTACAATTCTCAATGCAGAAACAATTTTACCTACCCTAATCGGACAAACATATATAGGTGTAGTTTGTACTAATCCTAAATGTATAACAAATTGCGAGCATTATCTTCCTAAAAGCTTTCGTGGAATAGGCGATATTGTTGAATGTGAATACTGTGATGAGAGAGTTTTACTTAGATAAAGTTCCTTATTATAAACTATATGGACAATTGTTTATTATTTTAATGTTCAGATTAGAAAAAAGTCACCATAATGTACCGACCCCCTAATTGTTAGATTTTTAGGTCTAACTTTTGGGGGTCACTACAACACGGTGACTTTTTTGCGTAAATACATTATATTCAACTTTATATTCAGTAGATATAAAGTTTATATTTCTTAGAAAAATTTGTTTATAATAAGCATCATAATTACTCCTGGCACACCCAAAACCAATGCTGTCATAGTGTTGAATAGATTAAGATTAGGCTGATACCCTAATCCATCTCCAAAATAATGAAGCAATAGTAATGCCGATACTCCTGTAACCATTCCAAAAAATGTTGATTTTAAAGAATGCTTTCTCTTCGCATAAAAAATAAGCATTATAATTCCTACCAAAGCCCAAACTGCCCAAAATATTATTTCGTCCATTTTTACACCTCATTGTCCCATTTTACAAATATACACTTTCTGTCTAATTTAATATCATTATCTTTTGCAATCTTAACTAGATAATTATATCTCGAATGCAATGCTAGCTCCTCATATATAATCGACTCAATTAAATCATCATCATTAGCAAGTCCATATTTAATTTTTAATACTGTCCTCTTATGACAAACATTTTGAATATCTCTCACTATTTTTCTAGAGAATTCTGTACGCTTTGCAATCTCAGCTTTTATTGCAGGTTTTGTGGCAAGCATTTTTATTATACTCATTTGTTACACCCCTTGATTATAAAAGATTTGCTTAATGCATATCTAAATTTAATTATATGGTGTAATATTGGCATTAATTACATTATTATTCAGTAATCAATATAATTATATAGCTTAACTACTTAAATTATACCACTAAATCAAAATATATCCTAATGCTAACAAGAGTTTTATATCTACGCCTTCTTTTGCCAACAAAAAAATTAGCCCTAAAATTATTATTTTTTCACTATCAATTTTACCCTGTGAATCATATAAAATATTATTTAAAACTCCATTAAAAAGATTGCCGATTGATGCAGGAGGATCTTTTATCTCTTTTTCTTCTTTTTCTTCTTTTACTTCTTCTTTATATTTATTATGCATATCTCCTGTATTATTGTAAGGAAAGGATTTACCATGTGCAGAACCGTTATAAAAGCCATGATTATTAGATGAATTATGATTTGATGTTCTATTATGATTATTATCAAATTGGCTCTTAGCTGTTTCAGTATAAGAATTATTTATATTTGTACCACTTTTCCTATTGAAATAGCTAAATGGATTTGAGTTATTATTTTCATGACGAGTCGACTCTGTCTGCTTA
>CAZSZG010000001.1:2978-22142 GCA_964610805.1 uncultured Oscillospiraceae bacterium | reverse complement strand
TTGAATTATTAAAATTATATGATGAATTCATTGGTCTGCTTGTATTTTGTGTTCCTGTATTGTTATAACCATTATTCGACTTTCTTTGCATTTCTTTAGTACGTCTAATTGCATCTTGACGCATATTATTTATTTCATATTGATTATAAACTGCCATAATTAACCTCCTCTGCTATAACATTATAAACTGTCAATTGTTATTATAGCAAGTTCCCCTTGATATTTTAAGGAACTTGCTATAATACTAATTCAAAATAAAAGCAATCGATTCTATCATTTTTATTCAAATATTTTGTATTTGCCTGCATAAGCAAATTGAATTAGCACAGTAGTTAAAACATATCTTTAAGCATACCACTTTCTTTAACAACAGTCCAAACTGCAAATAGCTTCATCATTTTAACAGCTTTGTCTACCTTCTCCTGCTTTTCCTCTTTTAATAATGGCTTTAACGCAAGCAATAACTGGGTGTTTTTATCACCTTGCGGACTACTATTAAATAGCCCAGCTAGTTTTAATAGCATCCCTATATCAAAGCCAAGACCATCATCACTGCTTTCGCTATTATTTTCATCTTTAAAAGAAGAAGATGTATTATCTCCATCATTTTGTGCATACTCTTCTGATTCATCGCCACTATCATTAGGGGACATTATCATGTCTGCCAAATCTTTTATTTGCTTTAAACTTTCCTCGTCGGACAGCATCCCCTGTATTTTACTCATCATATCTTCCATTGAAATACTCCCCAGACTACTCTTTTATTTCTCACAAAATTGATATTTAAATTACTTTCCACCCATTAACTTCTTGTAAATTGACTGTGCTTGTTCTGATGACATAATTTGTTCAGCAAGCTTTGGATTGTTCATAACTTTTTTGAATTTTTCTGCATCATTTGCATTCATATTGTTTAATGCACCATCAAACTTTCCCTGTTCCAATTGAGCTTTCAAAGCATTAGGATCCATATTAAGCTTTTTACCGACTATATTTAGCATACCATCAAGATTTTTTGAGTTAATATTCTTATTCATATTTGTTGCCTCTCATTCTTGTTATTATTTTTTAACACCAAACTGTTCAAACAAGACGTTTTGTACTTGTATTTACTCCATATTTATGTTATAATTTTTTGAAATAGAAGTATATGGAGTTATATATATGAGAATAGTTCTGATGTCCGACTCACATGGAAATTATGTTGCAATAAATAATATAGTGAAAAGAAACCTCACTGCCGACCTTTTTGTTCATCTTGGTGATGGTGAAAAGGAGCTTGACAGAATTGCTTTAGAATATCCACATTTGCAATTTTACCATGTAAAAGGAAACTGTGATTTCGCCAGCTTTAGTCAATCAGTCTTAATACTTCCACTGGAAAACTCGCATAAGCTTATTGCTACTCATGGACACGAATTTGATGTGAGATATTCACTCGACAGGCTGAAAAAGCTTGCTGTTGAAAACAATGCGGATATCATTGCTTTTGGGCATACACATGTCCGTTATACCAACTACGAAGACGGATTGTATGTAATCAATCCAGGAAGTGCATCAAGCCCTAGAGATGGTAATAAACCATCATACGCTTTTATTGATATAACTAAGGCAGGTATTGTAACCAACATAGTTTCACTGATATAAATTTGCCTTGTTAGCTTATATGGTGTTCCCTATTATATTATGCATTTATTTCAATTTGGTTCATAGGAATGATGCAGTTAATTTTATGATTCCAGCTAATCTCATAATTTTACGGAGGTAACCTAATGATTAAACGAGCAAATCCACTTTTAAACAGAACAAGAAAGGGTAATGAAAAATATCTGCAAGTGTTCATTATTGCTTTTTTTATTTTATTTATTATTTTCCTGCCAACATTAATTGTGAACAATGGCTATCTAATATACTATGGTGATTTTAATTCACAACAAATTCCTTTTTATCACTTGGCTCATAATGCAGTTAAGAATGGGAATATATTTTGGAATTGGGGAACAGATTTAGGTGCGAATTTTATTGGCTCGTACTCATTTTATTTGCTTGGAAGCCCATTCTTTTGGCTCACGTTGCTTTTTAAAAGTAGTGCTGTCCCCTATCTGATGTCAGTTTTACTATGTTTAAAACACGCAGTTGCGGCTGTTACTGCATATGCATATATAAGACGCTTTGTAAGGAATAAAAATGCTGCCTTAATCGGTGGTCTTATCTATTCCTTTTCAGGATTTCAAGCTTATAACCTTTTCTTCAATCATTTTCAAGATGTTACTGCTTTTTTTCCACTTTTGCTGATTGCTCTTGAGGAAAGGGTGAACAATAATAGACGAGGTGTATTCGCTTTAGCTGTCGCATTTATGGCTATACTCAACTATTTCTTCTTTACTGGTCAAGTAGTTTTTATTGTACTATATTTTCTTGTAAGGCTCACCTGTAAAGACTTTAATATTGATAAAAGAAAATTCTTTTCCATTGCTTTTGAATCCGTTGTCGGTGTTATGCTTGCAGCCGTTATGCTAATGCCATCAGCACTTGCCATACTTGGAAATTACAGAATAGAGGAACGTTTGTACGGTTCTAGCCTTATTGCTTATAATGATAAAACAATGATTTGGAGAATAATTCAAAGCTTCTTTATGACGCCTGATGTACCTGCTAGACCTAATCTTTTTAGCTCAGAAAGTGCAAAATGGGCATCAATTGCTGGATACCTGCCACTTTTTTCAATGGCTGGGGTTATAGCATTTATTCAGCATAAGAGGAAACATTGGGCTTCAAAATTAATCATCATATGTACAATCATGGCGTTAGTTCCAGTTCTAAATAGTTCATTCTATATGTTTAATAGCTCCTATTATGCAAGGTGGTATTATATGCCTATTCTTATTATGGCTATGGTTACTGCTTATTCATTAGATAATCGTGAAATAAACTTTAAAAAAGGTGTTACTACCTGTGCTATAATGCTGTCTGCTTTTGGGTTGATTTCACTACTTCCACAAAAGATTGACAATAAAGTTAAATGGTTCTCGCTCCCTAATGACCAGATTTATTTCTATATTACATTATTCGTTAGTGTTGCTAATCTTATTGCGTTAATGTATATTCTTTCTAAAAGAAAATCAGGTAAGCCTTTTATGAAAGCTACTGTATTTGTTACAGTAATCGCCTCTCTAGTCTGTACCTCAACCGTTTTCTATTACGGAGTTTCAATTGGTCCTTATCCAAAAACCTATACTAATATCGGTATAAATGGTGGGGAAAAGATTTCTATTGAGAAAAATGATGGTGAGTTCTACCGTGTAGATATTTCTGAAAACTATGATAACTATACTATGCTTTGGGATTTATCATCAATGCGAACGTTTCATAGTATTGTGCCTGCATCAATAATGGAGTTTTATAACGATATAGGTATTACTCGTGATGTTGCGTCAAGGGCTCCTACCTCAAATTATACTCTTAGAGGACTTTTTTCTGTAAAATATTATTTCGATAAGGTTACTGATGATAATAAAGATTTAGAAAAAAATATTAATATTCCTGGATTTGAATATTATGATACACAAAACGAATTTGATATATATGAAAACAAGCATTATGTACCAATGGGTTTTACCTATGATTATTATATTGATGATGAAACCATTAAAGGTAAATCTGACCAATCTAAAGAAAAACTTCTTATGAAAGCGATGCTTTTAAGCGATAATCAAGTAGAAAAGTATTCAGATATAATCCAACTTATACCTGATAATAGCCTTTATAATTTATCTGAAACAGCATATCTTGATGAATGTAAGTTAAAGTCACAAAGTTCATGTGAAAGCTTTGAATATGCAACTGATGGATTTACTGCAAAAATCAACTTAAAGGATGAAAATTTAGTATTCTTTAGTGTTCCTTATGATAAGGGGTGGACGGCTTCTGTAAATGGAAAGCCTATTGAAATTGAACGTGTAAACTATGGGTTTATGGCTGTAAAGGCTGATGTGGGTGATAACCTTATTGAGTTCAGCTATGAACCTGATGGATTGAGGGTTGGGTTATATATATCAATCGGTGGTGTGTTACTACTAATTGCTTATATAATAATTACAAAACGTTCTAAGCATAAAGAATTAGCTACGCACACTCATTACTATGACTATTCCGATACTTCAGAAATGTCTGTACAAAATAATTTTATAAATTCAATAATTAAGAAATAGATTGGAGAGTTTAATATGCATCTTGATGAAACTATGATTACAACAGAAAAAATTTATGATGGTAAAATTTTTAAGGTTACTAAAGACACTGTGCTTCTCGAAAATAAACAAAACGCTATTCGTGAAGTCGTGCATCACTCTGGTGGGGTTTGTGTTGTTCCTATAACTGATGATGGAGAAGTTATTTTAGTTAAACAGTTTCGTTATCCCTTTCAAGAGGCTATTCTTGAAATTCCTGCTGGTAAACTTAACCTTAATGAAGACCATTATGAATGTGGGCTTCGTGAGCTTTTAGAGGAAACTGGTGCTGTTCCTAGCGAATATTCATATCTTGGTACAGCTTACCCTACTCCTGCCTATGTTACTGAAAAAATTCATATGTATCTTGCAAAAGGACTTACCTTTAAAGAGCAAAAGCTTGATGAGGATGAGTTTCTTGATGTTGTAAAAATGCCTTTTGATGAAGCAATCAGTCTTATTATGGATAATAAAATCTGCGATGCAAAAACACAAATTGCTTTGCTAAAAACATATCTTTTAACTAGAAAGTAATCATAAAATAAAATAAGCACTAATTAAGACAAAGCTTAATTAGTGCTTATACGCCAGTTTGATTTAGGTTTTATTCAGCCATTTCTTGTGTTGACTGTAATTCCTTAGCTTCATGTGCAACGGCAATAGCCTCAGCTTCAGCTATTGCAAGATGACGCTCATACGCATCAAGAATGTTTGTTTCGAGCATTTCTCTTGCCTCTGATGAAATAGGATGAACTATATCACGGAATACTCCGCTTTCATCCTTACGGCTTGGCATTGCTACAAACAACCTTTCGTCGCCTTGCACTACCTTAATGTCATGAACAGCTAATTGTTCATCGAGTGTTATTGAAATAACAGCCCTTAAACGTCCCTCTGAAATGATTTTTCTGATTTTGATATCTGTGATTTCCATAGTTTGACCTCCTGCAGTTGTTATTTAAAGCCCATATTTTGTGCTTTCAAGAATATTATTGAACACTAATGGTTAAAATATACATTAGTATCCGTATTAATATCCAGTTAGTTGATTTATTATAAAAAATAATCTGCCAAAAGGTTTATAATATTATTAATTAATTAGTAATAATTAATTCGTCGCTAATAATACTTTAAAACTTGAGGTATCTTTTATATCAACTTATATTATTATATCACATAAAAGCTTAAAAATAAAGATAGAAAAGGATGATTTTATTGAGTATTTTGCAGAAAGATTTTTTATTTGGTAAAAAACATATTCATTTGATAGGAATTGGTGGTTCAGGGATGTATCCTTTAGCACAAATTTTACATTCTAAGGGATACTACGTCACAGGTTCTGACAATAATGAAACAGAAACTTTGGACGCTGTTAGAAAAATGGGTATTACTGTTTATTTTGGACAAAGAGCTGAAAATATTCTTGGTGCTGATTTAATTATTCATACAGCTGCAATTATGGCTGATAATCCAGAACTTATTGCAGCAAAATCCAGTGGTGTGCCTGTTTTGGAAAGAAGTGAACTTTTAGGGCTTATCACGAGTTGGTATGATAATGTTATATGTGTTGCTGGAACTCATGGTAAGACAACTACAACATCAATGATTACTCAAATTCTATATACTGCCAAAGTAGATTTATCTGCATTTATAGGTGGTAAGCTCCCTTGTATTAACGGAAGTGGACTTGCGGGCAAAAGTGATATTATGGTTTGTGAGGCTTGCGAATTTGTAGATACTTTCTTAAAGCTTTATCCTGATATTTCTGTTATATTGAATATTGATGCAGACCATCTTGATTACTTTAAAACTGTTGATAATATAATTAAGTCATTTCATGCTTTTTGCGAAAAGACCACAAAGGCAATTATTGTGAATGGTGATAATGAAAATTCAATGAAGGCTGTTGAAGGTATAACTGGAAAAGAAATTATTACCTTTGGTTTGAATAATAAGAATGATTATTATGCTACAAATATTAAAAAAGTTACAGGTATGCAAACAATATATACTGTTATGCATAAGGAAAATAAGATTTGTGATATAACAATTAACGTTGCTGGCTCACATAATATACTTAATTCACTTGCTGCTGTTGTTGCTGCTCTGTATGTTAATGCTGATATTGAAAGTATTCAAAAGGGGCTTTATGAATTTAAGGGTGCAGGCAGACGCTTTGAGCAAATTGGAGTTGTTAATGATATTACAATTGTTGATGATTATGCACATCACCCTACTGAAATTTCTGTTACACTTAAAGCTGCAATGGAAATGGGATATAAAAGAGTATGGGCAGTTTTTCAACCGTTTACTTTCTCACGAACTGCTATGCTTTTAGATGATTTTGCAGATGCTTTATCAATCTCTGATATTGCAGTTCTTACTGATATTATGGGCTCAAGAGAAAAAAATACATTTAATATTTTCACTAAGGATTTAGGAAGTAAAATTGATGGATGTATTTATTTTGAACAAGATGAAAAAGAAGAACCAAATGATAAGCGTAAAAATTATAACTTCCAGCAGGTTTGTGACCATATTTGCGAAAACGCACAAGCAGGTGACCTTATAATCACTCTTGGTTGTGGTGATGTTTATAAGGTTGCAAAAATGATTAATAAAAAACTGTTAAACGTATAATTAGGAAAGGATAATATTTATGTTAAATGAAATGGCCTTAAATATATATGCTTATATTAAAGAGCGTATTGAAGAAGGTATTCCCCCTACAATACGGGAAATCTGTTCTGAGTTAAATATTAAGTCAACCTCAACAGTTCATAAATATATTGGTATTCTATCTGACATGGGATACCTTGAGAAAATGGATAATCAAAATCGTGCCATCAAATTAAAGGGGTATAATTCTAGTAGTATCCCTTTAATAGGCACTGTTACTGCTGGAGTTCCGATTACTGCTATCGAAAATGTTACTGACTACATTCCTTGGTCTAAAAGCAAAGGCAATTCTAATACAGTTTTCGCTCTTAAAGTACGAGGGGAAAGTATGATTAATGCTGGTATTAATGATGGTGACATTGTAATAGTAGAACAAATGTCTGTTGTAGAAAATGGCGAGATTGTCGTTGCTCTTATTGATTCTGAAGAAGCAACTGTTAAACGCTTCTTTAAAGAGAATGGACATATTAGACTTCAACCTGAAAATAACAATATGGAGCCTATTATTGTGGATAGTGCTGATGTTTTGGGAAAAGTAATAGCTCTTTTACGTTATCTCTAACGATTTTTATCATAAACACAAAAATTTTATTTTAGGACTATGCAGATTTGAAAAAATGTATTATAATATTTATGTATGTAATATTAAGGAGAAACGGAGTGCTTTTATGTTAAATAGAATAAAAGTGGTTATATGTGGTAAGGAATACACTTTAAAAACAAATGAACAATCCACATACATATACAACTTAGCAAAAAATCTAGAAAAGAGAATTTCTGATACCTCATTTGAAACTGGTGCATCATCATATAATGCAGCAATTATGGTAGCGTTGTCTACACTTGACGAAATTACAAGAGCAAGTAATACTGTTGATGACATAAGAAATCAAACTAAAGAGTATGTCGATATGGCTGGAAAGTTAAGAATTGAAAAGGATGCTGCTTTAAAGGAAATTGAATTCTTAAAAAATAAAGTTGAACAGCTTGAAGCAACCTTAAAGCTTAAAATCCTTAAGGAAAAAATATGAGTAATAAACAAGATTTACCTGAAATACTCGCACCATGTGGAAGTCTTGAAAGCATTTATGCTGCTATACGTTGTGGTGCAAATGCCGTTTATCTCGGTGGTAAAGAATTTTCAGCAAGACAAAATGCAGCCAACTTTGATGTTGATGAGTTAAAAACAGCAGTGGATTACTGCCACCTTTTTGGTGCTAAAGTTTATCTCACTGTTAATACAGTTCTTTTTGATTCAGAATTAAATGATTTCCAGAAATATATTATAGACTCTGCTATGATTGGCGTTGATGCGTTTATTGTACAGGATTTAGGCGTATGTGAGCTTATTAAAAAGGTAGTTCCTAATATCCCCTTGCACGCCTCTACTCAAATGACTGTTCATACGCCAAATGGTGCTTTGCTTGCAAAAGAAATGGGATTTTCTCGTGTAGTTGTAGCAAGAGAGCTTAATAAAAACCAAATAGCTGAAATTTGTAAAACTGGCATAGAGGTTGAAGTTTTTGTGCATGGTGCTTTATGTGTATCAGTTTCTGGGCAATGCTATATGTCGGCGATTATTGGCTCAAGGAGTGCTAATAGAGGTTTGTGTGCACAGGCTTGCAGACTTCCATTTACTGCAGATAATGATAGTAAAGCTTGTGCATTATCTCTAAAGGATTTATCGCTCGTGGAAAATCTAAAAGAGCTTCAGGAAATAGGTGTTTCTTCTTTTAAAATAGAAGGAAGAATGAAACGACCTGAGTATGTTGCTGCTGCTGTTTCTGCCTGCGTTAAGGCTGTAAAGAATGAAAAAGTGGATACTCATGAATTGCGTTCTGTGTTTTCTAGGAGTGGTTTTACTAACGGGTATTACTCTGATAATCGTAATAGCATGTTTGGGATACGTCAGAAAGATGATGTTATTTCGGCTGTTGATGTTCTTCCTAAGTTAAAAAAACTTTATGAAAAAGAGGGCAAGGCTTCATCTATTTCATTTGATGTGAGTATTCGTAAGGACTCCCCTGCTACTGTTACTGCAACTGATAGTGACGGGTTTTCGGTATGTGTAGACGGAGATATTCCTCAAATTGCAGTAAATAAACCTACTGATATTATTCAGCTTGAAAAACAGCTTATGAAGCTTGGTAATACAATTTATGAGTTTGACAAGGTAAACGCTGATATTGGTGATGGTATAATGTTGCCTGCATCTTCAATTAATGAATTAAGACGAAAAGCAGTTGTGGCACTTGATGAGGCGAGAATTAAGTGTTTTACACCAAAATATGAAATAATAAGCACTCCTCCCCAACTTATACCTAGTATAAAAATTACAAGTCACCCATTAATAAGAGTACAACTTAAAAACATTGAGCAACTTAAAGGTGTAAATATTGATGATGTTGAGTTTATAATTTTACCAATTAAACTGATAGAGGAAAATACAAACTTACTTTTAACTCATGCTGATAAAATAATTATTGAGCCATTAAGATTTATTACTAATGAAAAGAATATCGCTAGTAGGTTAAGTGTTCTGAATAGTATGGGATTTAAGAGATTATTATGTAATAATCTCGCTTATATCAAAACTGGAAAAGAACTTGGATTTAAACTGCATGGCGATTTTGGATTGAATATTACAAATTCATACAGTTTAAAATACTTGTCTGATAATAATCTTGAGGATACTGTGCTTTCATTTGAACTAAAAATAGAACAAATTTCAAAGTTATCTAGTTCTATACCTTTTGGAATTATTGCTTATGGTAGATTGCCTCTTATGCTTACAAGAAATTGCCCTATTAAGAATGAAGTCGGGTGTAAAAATTGCAATAAAGTTTTGACAGACAGGACAGGGCGAAAGGTTGTAGTAGATTGCAATGAAGATTATGTACAGTTGCTAAATCCTGAAATACTATATCTTGCTGATAGGCTTAGTGAGTTTAAAAACATAAGCTATATTACTTTAATGTTTCACGAGGAAAATGCCGACAAAGTCTGTGATGTTATAAATCAATATGTTCAGCGACTAAAATGTTCTTTAAAAACATATACCAGAGGACTTTATTATAGAGGAATTATCTAGGAGAATTTATGGATTTATTAATAAAAAAAATACGAAAAAATGCAATTATACCTTCAAGAGAAACAAGTGGAAGTGCTGGGTTTGATGTATCTGCTTGCATAGATGAACCAATTGAAATTAAACCTAATGAAATTGTTAAAGTTCCTATAGGGCTTGCTGTTAAGCCTTCAGATGAAAATGTTGTATTGCTTGTGTTCCCACGTTCAGGGCTTGCCTCTAAATATGGCATCACCCTTGCTAATTCTGTGGGTGTTATAGATGCAGATTATCGTGGTGAAATTGTTGTTCCACTGATTAATCATGGTGAAAAAGTATTTACCATTGAACCGCAAATGCGTATAGCACAAATAGTTACAACGCCTGTAATAATACCGAATGTTATTGAAACTAATATACTTGATGATACTGAACGAGGTAAAAAAGGCTTTGGGTCAACTGGATTATATTAAAATATTTTAACATAAAAATAAAGGACGTGAAAAAAATGAAAAAGAAAATCATATTGATATTTCTGCTTATTGCTGCTGCTATAATTGGAAGTATTATTGCTACTGCTTGTGATGGCATTACATATTTTAACTGGTTAAGCTATGCAAAATCAGTCGGGGTACAGCCATTTACTGTAGATGCAGTGTCGATTAATCTAACCTTTGGAATAAACTTCTCCCTAAGTGTTGCACAAATTATATGCTTTATTATTGCAATTATTGCTTATCCAAAATTAGCAAAGTCACTTGATGTATAAGAATCACCCGTTATACCTTTAATTATCACGAAAATAATAGTAAAATTTATGAGAGTTTTAACATTTTACACCAAAAATTTGTCTTTGTTTTCTTATTAATATACAGAATTTAATAAATGTAAAATTTTCTATAAAAAATAGTTGTGTATCGTGAATTTTAGTGGTATAATAAATTAGATAGATTAAAATAGCCACATTAATGTAACATTATAAAGACAATAAAAGTTGATTTCATGGGAACATTAGTTTAACTTAATGTAGCTTTATTCCATGTAATCTATATTTATGGAATAAATAGAATAAAAGGAGATTGGAAATGTTTACAAAAGACATTGGTATAGACTTAGGTACTGCTAACACATTGATTTATATGAAGGGAAAAGGCATTATTATTCGTGAGCCTTCTGTTGTTGCCGTTAATACCCGTACTGATAAAGCTCGTTTTGTTGGACAAGAGGCTAAGGACGTTATTGGAAGAACTCCAGGCTCTATTATTGCTGTAAGACCACTTAAAGATGGTGTTATCGCTGATTTTGATATAACTACTACTTTGTTACAGGAGTTTATTAAAAAAGCTCTTGGAAACTCTATTTTCTCAAAGGCTCGTGTAGTTATCTGTATACCTTCTGGAGTTACTGCTGTTGAACGAAGAGCAGTTAAAGAAGCTGCTGAAAATGCTGGTGCAAAGAGAGTATCTATTATTGAAGAACCTATGGCTGCGGCTATTGGTGCTGGTCTTCCCGTTTCAGAACCTACCGGAAGTATGATTGTTGATATTGGCGGTGGTTCAAGTGAAGTTGCTGTACTTTCTCTTGGTGGAATTGTTACTTCACGTTCAGTTCGTGTTGCTGGCGATGAATTTGACTCATCTATTATTAATTTTATTAAGAAAAAATATAATTTACTCATAGGTGAAAGAACTGCTGAAAATATTAAAATAGAAATTGGCTCGGCTTATCCTAGTGATATTGAAGAGCAAATGGATATAAAGGGTAGGAATCTTCTTAATGGATTGCCTGAAAACATTACTATAACATCAACAGAAATTAGAGATGCATTAGCTGAACCTCTTTCAAGAATTGTTGAAGCTGTAAAAATTACTTTGGAAAAAACACCACCTGAGTTATCTGCTGATATTATTGATCAAGGTATTACTCTCGCTGGTGGCGGAGCTATGCTTAAAGGAATTGATAAACTTATAAATAAGGAAACAGGAATGCCTGTTTATATTGCAGAATATCCAATGGATTGTGTTGCTGAGGGCACAGGCAGAATTATTGAGGACCTTGAAAAATATCATGAAATACTAACTGAAGAGTCAAAGTATTATTGATAACCAATGACACTTTTTAAAATCTATTCAACATAATATTATAAGGGAGCTAGTGTAATGGGCGATTTCTTTAAAAGTGTTAAGTTTAAAATAATTATATGTATCCTTGCACTTTTAGTGGGAATTATGATATACTCTGTTACTCAGGGTGGGAATTCTATCTCAGGTTCCAATGCTTTAGGAGGTATTTTTAAACCTGTAAGAAAGCTATCTAATTCAATATCAAATAAAGTCGAAACTCAAATAGATATGTTTGTTAATGCTGAGGATTATTATGATGAAAATCAAGCACTAAAAGAACAAATTTCTGAATTATATAATAAACTTACGGAATATGAAAATACAAAAAAGGAAATTGAAGAATTGCGTAAGTTTGTTGGAATTAAAGAGGATAATGAGCAATATGAACTTTCTCCTCCATGCTCAGTAATCGGACGTGTTACTAACGATCCATTCGGCTCGTTTATCATTGACAGAGGAAGTAAGGATGAAATAAAGGTTTATGATTCGGTTGTTACTGGCGAAGGACTTGTTGGTGTTGTTGTAGAAGTTGCTGATAGTTATTCTATTGTAAGAACTATTCTTTCCCCAGAAGTATCACTGGGTGGTCTTTGCGTTGAAAGTAAGGACACAGGTGTTATTGAGGGAAGTGTTGATAAAGCTTCTACTGGTCTTTGTCAGATGATTTATATTAATAAGGAAAATACTATACAAAACGGTAATCTTATTGTTACCTCTGGAAACAGTGGGCTTTTCCCGCAAGAGTATATCGTTGGTACTGTAGTTGAAACAGGAATTAATGAAAATGGATTAACTGCTTATGCTGTTATACAGCCTACTGTCGATATAAATAAGCTTACTACTGTTATCGTAATAAAGTCAATGTCGACTGATAAAGCTAGCGAAAATGGTGATACTAATGAAAACTAAATCAATATTTCGTTTATATGCTTTTATACGCTGGGCAATTTATTTACTTATCATTAGCATCGCTTTTGTTTCTTCCACTATTGGGACATCAGTAAAACCTATTTTACTCATACCTATTGCTGTTTGTATTTCTATAAATGAAGGTGACGAGATAGTCTCTACTATCACTGGAATATTATGTGGATTACTTATTGATATTTCATGTGACAAGATATTTGGTTATAATGCGATAATTTTAATAGGTATTTGTGTGTTTACTTCATTACTTTTTAATCATTTTTTAAGACCAAATGTAGTGAATGCTTTTGCTGTTTGTGCTATTCTGACTTTTATTCATGGGGTTTTAGATTATTTATTTTATTATGCTATATGGGGATATGAAAACGTCAGTTATATATTCTTTAATTATACAATTATTAGCTGGATTTATACTTCTATATCAACTTTTTTTATTTATTTATTAATAAGATTTATTTATGTTAAATTCCGACCTAAACGTATACACAGCATTGAAGACCCAACAAATAATGAGGATTAAATCTGTATCGATAAAGGAATGAGGGCATCGCTCTCATTTTACTTTTTTATTAAAATATTATTGCGAGGTGAAGGTATGAAAGCCTTTTTAGAAAAATTCAATACATTTATTTTAGTTATTTTAGTTCTCGTTTCTATGGCTTTTTGTGGATTGAGGCTAATGAAAATTCAAATCGTTGATGGTTCTGATTATCTTAACCAAACTAAAAATCCATATGTATCAAAACAAGTTATTAATTCAACTAGAGGTGAAATTGTAGATATTAACTCAAAGCCAATTGTAGAAAACAAAGTTGGTTTTAGTGTTGTTATCGAAAATGCTTTCTTCCCTTCTGATAATGTTAAAAGCAATGAAATATTAAATAAAACTGTGAATATTCTCAAAGAAAATAACATCAATTATATTGAATCTATTCCTGTTACATTTGAAAAGCCTTATACATTTAAAGAAAATAGGGAAACGGATGTTGAGCGATTGAAATCAACGCTTAATCTTAATGTGTATGCAACTGCTGAAAACTGCATTGATAAGCTTATTGAAGACTATAAAATTTCAGATGAGTATACCGTTGAAGAAATTCGTATTATCGCTGGAATAAGATATGAAATGCTGTTAAAAAGCTTTTCTATAAGCAATAAATTTACACTTGCACAAAATGTTTCAAACGATGTTGTGACAAAAATAAAAGAATTAGGTTTGGATTTATCAGGTGTAGATATTTCAGAAGAACCAATACGAGCTTACACACAGATCGATGTTATTCCTCATGAGATTGGTACTGTTGGACCAATTTACGCTGAAGAATATGATGAATTAAAATATAAAGGATATGCACTGAATGACACAGTTGGAAAAAGTGGAATAGAATATGCTATGGAGGATTATCTTCGTGGTACAAATGGCATTCGTGAAATATCTACACTTAATGGAGCTGTAGTTTCATCAAAAATAACTCAAAATGTAACTCCAGGAAATACTGTAATGCTTACAATTGACAGCGAATTCCAAAAGAAAACTCAAGGGGTTTTAGATGATTTCATAAAACATCTTAATACTATGCCAAAATATACGAATGTAAATGCTGGTGCTGTCGTTGTTCTTGATGCAAAAACAGGTGCTGTGCTTTCACTTGCTACTGCCCCTACCTACACAATTGATGATTATATTAATAATTACGACGATATTCTACAAAGAGAAAATACACCTCTTATTAATCGTGCAACTGATGGTCTTTATCGACCTGGCTCTACCTTTAAGGTAATAACAGCAACAGCAGGTCTTAATGAAGGTATTGTAACAAATTCAACAACCTTTTATTGTGGAAGAACTTATAAGTTCCGTGATATTACTGTCGGCTGTACAGGGCATCACTCAAATATTGCTGTTACACGTGCACTTCAAGTATCATGTAATATTTATTTCTATGAATTAGGGCAAAGGCTTGGTATAGATAAAATAACAGAATATGCACATTTATATGGTTTAGGCGAAAATTTAGGTTTGGAGTCTGGTGACTCTGTCGGTTATCTTGCCAACCCTGAAACATTTGATAATCTAGGACTTGACTGGACTATAGGTCAGGTTTTACAAGCTTCAATTGGGCAATCTGAAATTTCCGTTACTCCCCTTCAGTTAGCAACTGCTGCTTGTACTGTTGCTAATGAAGGAGTACGTTATAAGCCTTATCTGGTTGATAGTATTTATAATTATACTATGACTGAGCAAATTAAAAAAACTGAACCTGTAATTGCTTCACAAATAAATATAAACCATGATGGAATTTATGATGATATAAAAAGGGGTATGATTCTTGCTTCACAAAATACACCAAATGGTGAATATTCACTAAATGGGCTAGGTTACGATGTTGCGATAAAGACAGGTACTCCACAACAGGATTCCAGAGTTCAAGACTCAGTATTTATCGGATTCGCACCTGCTGATGACCCACAGATAGCTTTTGCAGGTATTATTGAGGGTGGAGAATACTCAAAATACATGATTAGAAAGATTATAGATGCTTACTATGCTGACAGTGAGCCAATGACATAATTGGTAATTATTACAATTCACAATTTGTTTATATAAATTGTTTAATATGCACAAAAGAGTTAATAGAATTGAATCAAACTTAACAATCTTATATTTATTTTACAATTAATACTTTGAATTATTGTATGTTTTGTGCTATAATATAAAAAGGATTATAATGTGAATTTAATGATTATTTATTTTTTTATTAAATTTAACAGTAAAACAAACTGTTTTATATTATACTTAAAATTTATCTAGTTACTTATGAAAGGAGTTCTTATGTCAAAAGTAATCGCTATTACTTCTGGTAAAGGTGGCACGGGTAAATCCTCTATTTGCTCGGGTCTTGGGTATTCTTTGGCTAAAATGGGTAATCGCACCCTAATTATTGAACTCGATTTTGGATTAAGATGTATTGATATTATCTTTGGTATGTCAGCGGAAATAAAGCAAGATCTCGGTACTGTTCTTGAAGGTAAATGTGATGCAATAGATGCAATCACTCAAGTTAAAGTAGCAAGTAACTTAAATATTCTTTGTGCTCCCAAAAACCCTTTTACTGTTGTTACCGCTGAGCAAATTACTGATATTTGCCAAGAAGTTAAAAAATTCTTTGATTATATTATTATTGATACTGGTGCAGGAATTAATTCTCATGTTTTCGATATTGTAGAACAGTCAAATTTAATTCTTGTTATCACTACTCCAGACCCAATTTGTGTAAGAGATGCACGAATGATGTCAGATGAATTTTATAAAAGAGGAAATCAACGCCAACGACTTATTATAAATAAAGTAAGTAAACGAACTATAACAAATGAAATTGTTAAAGACCTTGATGAAATAATTGACACTATTGGAGTTCAACTTATAGGTGTCGTTCCAGAGGATAATGAACTTATAATTGCTACTGGTAAAGGGTTCCCACTATCTTATGAAGCACCAAGTCTTATAGCTTTTGATGCAATTGCAAGACGTATTAAGGGCGAAGATATACCTCTTACTCTAAAATTATTATAAAATATCTAACTAAATAATATACTATATTCTTTATATTTAACTACAAACACAATTTGTGTAGAAAGGACTTAAATATGACAATTGCACTTATTGCCCATGACTCAAAAAAAGAATTAATGATACAATTTTGTATGGCATATAGTGGTGTCTTAGCAAAACATAATTTATGTGCAACAGGCACTACTGGTAAACAAGTATCAGAAAATACAGGACTTAATATTCAACGTTATCTTAGTGGCTCACAAGGCGGTGACCAACAAATTTGTGCAAGGATTTCTTGCAATGAGGTTGATGTTCTATTGTTTTTTAGAGATCCGATTACACCAAAATCTCACGAACCTAATGATATGAATCTTTTAAGATTATGTGATGTTCATAATGTACCAGTTGCTACTAATATTGCTACTGCCGAAGCCCTTATTCTCGCTTTGGAGCGTGGCGATTTAGATTGGCGTGAAATTGGTACTCCATCATTATAATATGGTGATAATTTGCATCGTCCCTTTATATTTAAGGGACGACTTTTCATGTGAATTATCATTTCGCTATATTAATAGCTATAATCTAAATATAGAAGGAGTTTTTTATGGCTTTATTAATTCAAAGACCCAATGGGACTGAAGATGTTATGCCAAAAAACATACATAAGTGGCATACAGTTGAAAAAGTTGCAAAAGAAGTTGCTGAAAAGTTTGGATTTAAGGAAATCCGTATTCCAACATTTGAAAATACTAATTTATTTTTGCGTTCTGTAGGTGAAACAACTGATGTAGTGCAAAAAGAAATGTATACCGTTATTGCAAAGGAAACCAAATTCACTTTGCGTCCTGAGGGTACTGCTGGTGCTATTCGCTCTTTACTACAAAATGGATTGCTTAATGAGCCTATGCCACAAAGACTTTTTTATATTCTACCATGTTTTAGGCATGAGCGTCCACAGGCTGGAAGGCTTCGTGAATTCCATCAGTTTGGATTAGAGATGATTGGTAGTCAATCCCCTATCGCTGACGCAGAGGTTATTTCTCTTGCTAAAAGCTTTATAGATAGGCTTGAATTAAAAAATATTGCTTTGTATATAAATTCAATTGGCTGTCCAACGTGCAGAGCAGAATACCATAAGGCTTTGAAAGCTTATTTTGAGAAAGATAAAGAAAACCTATGCGAAACCTGTTTATCCAGACTTGATAAAAATCCTATGCGTATTCTTGATTGCAAAAGTCCTGTGTGTTCGGATATTTCTGATAATGCACCACTGATTATTGATTATCTATGTGAGGATTGCTCCGAACACTTTGAAAAGTTAAAGGGTTATCTTAACGCTATGAAGATAGGTTTTACTGTTAATCCTAAAATTGTACGAGGTCTTGATTATTATACAAAAACTGTTTTTGAATTTGTTACCACTGATATCGGTGCACAAGGAACTATTTGTGGTGGCGGTAGATATGATGGGCTTATCGAACAGCTTGGAGGAGCAAAAACTCCTGCATTAGGTTTTGCTATGGGTATCGAACGACTTATACTTACTATGGAAAAGCAAGGCTGTGAGTTCATTGAATCAAACAAATGTCTTCTTTATCTTGCACCTATGGGTGAAAATGCATTGGTAAAAATATTAACAATTGCACATAATCTAAGAGAAGAAGGCTATTGGGTTGAGTATGATGTTGTTGGTAGAAGTCTAAAGGCACAAATGAAATATGCTGATAAAATAGGTGCATTGTTTACTATGGTGCTGGGAGATAATGAATTGGAAACCAATAATGCAAAACTGAAAAATATGTCTACTGGTGAACAAATAGAAATTTCTCTTGATGAGGATTTTTATGAGAACTTTGCAGATATTGCTATTGCAGGTATGTTTAGAGAATCATTACAATTTTAATAATTAATTCATACAGCATTTTGCTGTTAGGGGGATAAAATATTTATGGCTGATAATATGAATGGACTAAAACGCACTCATTACTGTGGTGATGTTACAGAAGTTGGCAAGGAAGTTATTGTTGGAGGTTTTGTTCAGAAAATTCGTGATTTAGGTAATCTTATTTTCATTGACCTTAGAGATAAAACTGGAATTGTTCAGCTTGCTTTTAATGATGAAACTGATAAATTAATCTTTGAAAAAGCTTCAACTTGTAGAAGTGAATTTGTTTTAATGGCAAAAGGTGTGGTTGCTAAGCGTTCAAGTGTTAATAAGGATATAAAAACTGGTGAGGTAGAAGTTATTGTTTCTGACCTGAGAATTCTTTCAAAAGCACAAACTACTCCGTTTGAAATTCAAAATGAATCAAAAGTAAATGAAGAATTACGTTTGAAGTATAGATATCTCGATTTAAGACGTCAACCATTGCAACAAAACCTTATTATGCGTCACAAAATTGCAAAAGCTGCTAGAGATTATTATTTTGCAAATGACTTTATCGAAATTGAAACACCTATGATGATGAAATCAACTCCTGAGGGTGCAAGAGATTATCTTATTCCATCTCGACTTCATAATGGAAAGTTTTATGCGTTGCCACAGTCACCACAAATATATAAGCAGTTGCTTATGATTTCTGG
>CAZSZG010000001.1:0-2878 GCA_964610805.1 uncultured Oscillospiraceae bacterium | reverse complement strand
TGAATTAAATTGTAAACAAGGCGATGTTGTGTTGATTGTTGCAGATAAAAACAGTGTAACTCTACCTGTTTTAGGTGCATTAAGATTAAAGGTTGCAAAACAGCTTGATATTATTCCTAATACATTTAATTTCCTATGGATTACTGAGTTCCCATTCTTTGAGTGGGATGAAGATAGTGGGACATGGCTTGCTATGCATCACCCATTTACAATGCCTATGGACGATTGTATTCAGTATCTTGAAACTGCACCTGAAAAGGTTATTGCAAAAGCATATGACCTTGTTTTGAATGGAACAGAGCTTTCTTCTGGTTCAATTCGTATTACTGATTATGAGCTACAACAAAAAATGTTTCAAGCACTTGGACTTACTGATGAGGAAATTGAAGCGAAGTTTGGATTTCTCGTTGAGGCATATAAATATGGTGCACCCCCACATGGTGGACTTGGAATTGGTCTTGACAGACTTGCTATGGTTATGTGCCATGCTGAAAGTTTGCGTGATGTTACAGCATTTCCAAAGGTGCAAAATGCAAGTGAACTTATGTCAGAATGTCCTTCAACTGTTGATAAGGAAAGTTTAGATATATTGGGGATTAGTATTAATCCAAAATCAGAATAATCTATATTAAATAAACAAAAAGGATAAATCTAATTAATTTTAGATTTATCCTTTTTATATTATATTAACTGACTTGTGTCATCTTCTTTTCAATCAATTCTAAATTAGCTGTAAGCCTTTTATTATTTGGTGAGTATTCTAGTGCTTTTTTAGCGTGTAAAAGAGATTTTTCATACATTCCTAGCCAATAACAACTTATTGAACATAAATCATCAATTGTATGATTCCATGAATGTTCTAAGTTTACATATGTTTTAGATTTATTCTTTATTTTTAATGCTTCAGTTGTCATATAGAAAACAGTATACCAATCACTTAAATTATAAGCCATTTTTGCAAATTCTACATAAGGGTCACGCATTCTAGGTGCTTCAGCAATTGCTCTATAATACCAACAATATGCTTCTTGAATATTAGAAAGATTATAATATGAAAGAGCAATCCATCTCATTGAGGCACATCTTTCTTCTTTCCACAAGGCAGTTTTAAGCGAAAGATGCCTTTTCAATGTTTCTATGCACTTTTCCCACATACGTTTATACATATATTCCCTACCTAAATAATATGTCATGCGGTCCCCTTCTGGATTTTCTTCAACAGCTAACTCCAAAAGTGGTAGATAAGAACCCCTTGATTTTTGAATGTCAGGATAATGATTAAGAACTACTCCATCAATATAGATAATGTTTTCAGGTTGGTTACCTATATATTTTAGGCACTCATGCACAGGATAAGCCCACTCATAAGAATTTCTTGAATGTATCTTAAAGTATGTGAACTGTACACCTGGAGTTCCATCATCCTTTACACTCCAGTTATATAAATATTTGCCCATATCTATATTGGGTTGCCAAGCTTTTTGAAGATGTTCTCGCCAACCCTTGTCGAATACTTCATCAAGGTCAGTGCAAACACATATGTCAACATCATTCGGAACATGACTAAGTGATATGTTTCTTGCAACATCGAAACGCCAAGGTTTTATTTGTTCAACAAATACAATAGCACCCCTCTCACGAAGCCTTTCAACTGTTCCATCATCAGAACCAGTATCTGTTACTACAATTAAATCTGCCTCACTCATTGAGTCCATCCATTTGTCCACAAACTTAACCTCATTTTTACATATGGCATAAACGCAAACTTTATATTTATTCAACATATCACCCCGTATTCTCATTGAACTTATTTTCAATCAGCTCCAAATTACGTTTCAACCTAGCGTCATCAGGGTTTATTTCACAAGCTTTTTTAGCATATTCTACTGATTGCTTGTATAATCCAAGATTATATGTGCAAATCGCACCTAAATCATAAAGCTTATCTCCCCACGACTCAAGTTCAAGTAGATAGCTACCTGTTTTGTGTGTTATACCAAGACCCTTTATAACCATCAAATATACTAATGGCCAATCATTAGCTTCATACCCTAGTTTAGCCATGTAAAGGTATGGTTCTCTTGCGTTAGGATATTCTGCTATTGCTTTATACAGCCAAGTTCTTGCCTCATGATGATTTCCCTTTGCCTTATATCCATTTGATATAAACCGCATTGCTGCACTTCTTTCCTCATCCCATATAGCAGTTGGCATTTTAAGATATTTTTTTAATGTATCAATGCTTTTATCATACATTTTATAATACATATACTCTCTGCCAAGCCAAAAAACAGCTCTGTCGTCATTAGGATTTTCTTCAACGGATAATTCAAGAAGTGGTAGATACTGGCTTCTAGGTTTGTTTAAATCAGGATAATGATTTAAAACCAAATTTGGCACCCATACTGTGCTATCTTTATCTGTTCCATTGTATTCTAACACTTCATGGACAGGGTGTACCCATCTAAAACCATGACGGCGATGTATTTTCTCCATAGGAAACTGTTTATTAGGAGTTCCGTCATTATGATAACTCCATGTAAACATATACCTTGCACGAGTATGAATAGGAGTCCAAGAATTTTCAAGTTTTTCTCTCCAACCAGATTCAAAAACTTCATCTAAATCATTTGATACGCAAATATCAAAATCTTCAGGAATATAGTCCATTGCTTTATTTCTTGCAGTATCGAAACGCCAAGGTTTTATTTCTTCTACATATACAATAGCACCACGTTCACGAAGTTTTTCTACTGTTGAATCCGTAGAACCTGTATCTAAAACAACAACCATATCAGCTTCACTTACTGCATCCATCCATCTGTCAACAAACTTTTCCTCATTTTTACATATAGCGTAAACGCATATTTTATATTTA